>JBARNC010000210.1:0-3059 GCA_049802775.1 Pseudolabrys sp.
GCCCAGGACAAGGCATCGTATCGGGTTAAACCCGAACTCGGAAAGCCCCAACATAAGCTTAGCTAAATGTCCGCTTTGGTCATTAGCGGACCTAATCACAGCGGTCGGGCTAACTTTGTTGCCAAAATTTCTGTGCATCTTCCCAGTGCTTACCATCAAAATATTCTGGCTTCAGGGTCGCGAGATCAACCTCGTCAATGCATCGCACGTTGATGTCGATCTTGTCCGGATCGGAGCGTGGCACATAGAACGGATGGATGCCGCAGTGCTTGCAGAATGTGTGCTTGGCAACGCCAGTGTTGAACGTGTAGGTCGTTAGATCATCTTTGCCGCAGAGCAACTCGAACCGCTCTGGTGGCACGATCAGATGGATGATGCCCTTCTTGGTGCAGATCGAGCAATTGCAGACGATGACCGTGTCGAGATCGGCAGTGACGCGAAAGCGCACGCGCTCACAGTGACAGCCGCCTTCGTACGTTCTCAGCTTATTCATTGTCGTCTCGCGGCTCTCGCGCTTGTAATTTTGTGGCGTCATCAGGAAAGCGAGCGGCACTTCGAAGGCGTCGTCGACCTCATCGCGGTTTAGCCGAAGTTCAAAGCCCGGTCACACGCGCGCGAGAACGGGCACGATGCGATGGCCCTACGGAGTCATGTGAATGTCGAGATAGCCGAGCGGCTCGACAAAGCGGCGGTGAAGCGCAATCTCCTCTTCGGCCTCGCGCAGCGCGGCCGCAGTTGGGCTTTCGTCACCGGCATCGATCTTGCCGCCGGGAAACGAAATCTGCCTGGCATGGTCGGCAAGATGTGTGGTGCGCTGAGTTAACAGCACATTTGGCTCGTCGCGTTCGATGATTGGCACCAGGACCGCGGCAGGCCGGATCGGCCGCACTGCAGCGATGGCGGCGATCACCGCGGGATTGACATCCTGCTGATCGTGCCGCGGGATGACGTCCGGGTTGGCTAGGCCAACTGGTACATCGAACGTAAGCTTCTCTTGCGCGCGGGAAAAAAATTCCGACGCGGTGAGGAGGTGATCGCTGTGCGCCGCAACTTTAATTTGCGGTTCTCCGTTCACGCTTTTCATTGGCGCGCCAAATTTTGCGCCGCAATGCGACGTGTGACGCGAAGCTAGAATGACTCGTCAGGCAATTCCATGGTTGAACCGGCGCCCGCCTGGATGCGTGCTAGCCGCGTCGCAGTTTCCGGCAGCATTCGCTCCATGAAGAAACGCGCCGTGACGAGCTTGGCGTTCAGGCGAGCGGCCGAACCGTTAGCCTTGGGCAGCTTGGCGAGTGCGGCTTCGGCGATCCTGCACCACATATAGCCGAGCGCCACCAGCCCGAAGAGATGCATGTAGTCGTACGACCCTGCACCAGCATTGTCCGGCTTGGCGATGGCGTTCTGCATGAACCACATCGACGCTTCCTGCAGATGCGCAAGCGATTGGCCAAGAGGCTTCAAATAGACATTCATATCGTCGCTGCCGGTACGCTCCTTGAGATAGGTCTGAACCTCGTTGAAGAACGCCATAATGGCGCGGCCACCATCCTTGCCGAGCTTGCGGCCAACGAGGTCGAGCGCCTGTATGCCATTGGCTCCCTCGTAAATCGGCCCAATCCGGGCGTCTCGCACGAACTGCTCCATTCCGTGCTCGGCGATGTACCCGTGGCCCCCGAAAATCTGTTGCGCCAATACTGCATTGGCGAACCCGCCGTCAGTGAGCACACCTTTGATCACCGGGGTCAGGAGGCCCATGTGATCGTCCGCAGCCTTGCGCTCCTTTTCATCGTCGGAACGGTGGGCGACATCGCTCTTTAACGCGGTCCACATAACAAGCGCGCGCCCTGCTTCGTTGAAGGCCCGCATGCTCATCAACGCGCGCCGCACATCCGGATGCACGATGATCGGATCAGCCGCCTTATCGGGATATTTGGTGCCGGAGATAGCACGCCCCTGCAGGCGTTCTTTCGCATAAGCCGCAGCATTCTGGTACGCGACTTCAGAAAGCGCGAGACCTTGCACGCCCACGTCAAGCCGTACCTCGTTCATCATCGTGAACATGGCGTTGAGGCCGCGGTTTTCCTCGCCGACCAGCCAACCGATGGCGCCATCGTAATTCATGACGCAGGTCGAATTGCCGTGGATCCCCATTTTCTCTTCGATCGAGCCGCAGCTGACGGCATTGCGTCCCCCCAGAGAACCATCGTCCTTTACGAGAACCTTGGGCACCACGAAAAGGGAGATGCCCTTGGTGCCCATCGGGGCGCCTTCGATCCGCGCGAGCACCAGATGGATGATGTTTTCGGACAGGTCGTGCTCGCCTGCCGAGATGAATATCTTGGTACCGCTGATCTTGTAGCTGCCGTCCGTCTGTCTCACCGCCTTTGATCGCAGCAGCCCCAGGTCAGTGCCGCAGTGCGGCTCCGTCAGATTCATCGTGCCGGTCCAGACGCCTTCAACCATCTTCGGCAGATATTTCTGCTTTATCGCGTCGGAGGCATGCGCCAACAGCGCTGCGATGGCGTCGAGCGCGCCCAGGTATAACGCGAAAGCCATATTGGCGGAGCAAAAGAATTCCTTGACGAGTCCGGTTAGTGTCGCCGGCAGGCCCTGCCCCCCGAATTCCGGTGGGGCCGAAATCCCGATCCAGCCGCCTTCAACGATCTGACTGTAAGCTTCCTTGAAACCTTTGGGAGTCGTTACGCTGCCATCGGCCCCGCGCTTGCAGCCTTCCTTGTCGCCAACGCGATTGAGTGGCGTCAGCACTTCCTCGCTGAATTTGGCTGCTTCACGCAGCAACGCTTCCACCACGTCGGGCGAGGCGTCGGAGAAACCCGGAAGATTGCCGTAATGATCGAGATGAAAGACGTCGTTGAGCAGGAACAACGCATCATCGACTGGCGCCTTATAGGTTGTCATGGTCGCCGGACTCCTTCCCTCTTTGCGTTGTCGACTTTAGACAAGCAATCCTCTCCTTCATCTCTTTGGATGGGTCGGGAACGGGTCCTTCGTAGCCCGCTTTGGCTAAAACTTCGCCAGGCTCCAGAACTCCCTGGGGA
>JBARNC010000211.1:0-21980 GCA_049802775.1 Pseudolabrys sp.
TGAGGCCTGCACCAAGACGTACGACGTCCTGTGTTTCTTTGCTGAGATGATTTTCCGGTAGTGCGCGGCGAAATGCGGTACCAATAAAGATACCGCCAAGCACTAACAAAAATATAACGCAAGATAATGCTAAAGGGCCCATGCACTGGCTATGGACCGCACGATCCGCAAGCGAATTGATCCAGATCAACAGGCGCGCCGATCTTACTGATGTCTGCTTTACCCCCAATAGCGGACATTTGCAGTGCGCCAGCGCATGTCCGCTTTGTGCCAATAGCGGACATGCCACTTGCCACCATTTAAGGCTAGGACCCAGTTGCGCGGGGGCGACGACATGAGGAACGCCAGGCTGCCGCCACCTTTGGCCGCACTGGCTTCGCCTTGGCTGGCAAACGCATGGATACCCGCAGGCATTCTCGGACACGACGACCGCCGAGTGCGCGAAGAAAATTGCCGGCAATATGAACGACCCGTGCGGTGCGAAGTGTCCGCAATTGCCGAAGCTGCTGTAAGGACGCCTTCAGGATGGGTTTGATATTCTTTCTACTAATTTGGGTGCTGCTCCACCTCGTAGTAGCGTTTTTCGGTTATCGCGGCCATAAGTTCAAAGAGTCGGTCCTCACCGGTATTGGCAGCATTCCAATTACTCTTGCAGCGATTGTTTACTTCTCGATTTGGATTTACGGTGGCTGCGTATGGTTCAACCTTTGCCCTTCGCCATGACATTGGATGGCGCTAAACCCGATCAGTGATAATCGCCGCGAGCTGCGTCAGCAGTGGGCAAGCCCACGAACCCGATCCGAGAGATCTTCGCCGGTTGTTGTGCGCGCGCCGCGAGCGGCCATGTGCCGACCGCCGCCGCTCCACCAAGAAGTGTGATGAACTCGCGCCGTCTCATTGCCTCCCCCGAGGCTGAGGACAAGACATCGTAGCGGCTTAAACGAGGTTCGGTAAGGGACGGCCCCACGTCCGCTTTGGGTCATAAGCGGACATTTGCAGTGCAAAAGCGCATGTCCGCTTTACCCCCGAAAGCGGACATTTGCAGTGCATCAGCGCATGTCCCCTAAGAGCCCATAGCGGACTTTTGGCAACCTAACTCAAGAGGTGGGAAATCGGTTGCTAGCAACACCGACTGGAACCTATTTACGGTCTGGCTGACTTGAGCTCGCAATGTGAGTGCGTTGGTGTTTCCACATGCCGTAGGGTGCAAAAATATAGCCAAGCAACGCCCAGCCAATCATCCACGTTATCGCCACCCAATTCGGCAACTGCACCAACGTCTTTCCCCAAAGCGGTGCAAACATTCCAGCGAGCCAGATAAGTGCACCCGTTAGAGCTTTGCGCCAACCAAGGTTGGTCGAAACATATCCCCGATAAGCTTGCAAATACTCGCCAAAATCCCGCATTTGCTCAGCTTAGCATACCCGGACTGCGCCTTGTCCCAACCGACAAGGAAAGAAAAAGCTCATCAATGTTTGGGTGTGGTTGGGCTGCTTGTAAGATCGTCAGGGCTGTTCCTGAGATCCCGCACAGCAGCTATCGACTTGGGCATCCGCGCGCGCAAGCCTTCAAATATAATGAATAGGAGCGGGATCAAAAAGATCCCGAACACCGATGCGGCAATCATCCCGCCAAACACAGGCGTGCCTACCGCGTGACGCGTGGCCGCTCCGGCACCTTGCGCAACGACTAGAGGGAAAAGGCCAAAGATGAAAGCAAAACTCGTCATCATTACTGGACGAAATCGCAGTTTTGCCGCCGTGATGGCAGAAGCATTGATATTTTCGCCGAGTCGTCGCTGCTCGACCGCAAATGCAACGATCAGAATGCCGTTTTTGGCCGCCAAAGCGATCAGCGCGACAAGACCAATCTGAGCGTAAACATCGAAACTTAATCCCGCAACGGCTGTCGCGACGAGCGCGCCAAAAATGCCGACGCTGACCGATAGCAGAGCGGGAATGGGAACATTCCAGCTTTCGTAGAGCGCAACGAGAAACAAATATGCGAATAGAATGGCGAGCCCAAGCACGATTGAAGTCCGGCCACTCGCCGCCTTCTCTTGGAACGCCGTGCCAGTCCATTCGAAGGCATAGCCGCTCGGCAATGTTGCGCTGGAAATGCGTTCCATTGCGGCAAGCGCCTGACCAGAACTGTAACCGGGCTTTGGCGCACCATTAATCACTGCGGCGCGATAACCATTGTAACGAACGACTGTCTGCGGCCCCTGCACGAGTTTTGCTTGAGCCAGCGCACGGATTGGTACCATACCTCCGTGCGCGTTACGCACATAGATTCGCTCGATATCATCGAGTTGATTGCGGAACGGCGTATCAGCCTGCACGTTGACCTGCCAGGTGCGGCCAAAAACATTGAAGTCGTTGACGTAAAAACTGCCCAGCGTCGATTGCAATGAATTGAAAATGTCGCTGATCTTAACACCGAGGACTTGAGCCTTGTCGCGATCGATGTCCAGATAGATTTGCGGCGTGTCGGCGCTGTAAGTGGCGAATACACCAGCAAGCTCAGGCTGACCGTTGGCCGCCACCGTGAGGCCGCGAAGGACCGCGGCCAAATCAGTAGGCGACTGCCCTTGGAGGGCTTCAAGGACAAATTGGAAGCCGCCGGTGTTACCCAACCCGAGTATGGGCGGCAGGTTAAAAGGAAATGCGATTGCCCCCTCAATCGCAGCAAGTTGTGGCCGCAAACGGCCGACGATCGCCCCAGCACTTTGAGCAGAATCGGTGCGTTCTTCGTAAGGCTTTAGACGGATGACGAAAAACGCCTGATTGGATGCCGCGACATAATCGATGAAGTTCAATCCAACCACGGAAAGCACGCCTTCAACGCCGGGGATGGGCTTAACGATATCCTCCACTTGCTTAACGACTGCCTCGGTGCGGTTGATTGAGGCGCCCTCCGGCAGGCGAAGCGCTGCAAAGATCGCCCCCTGATCCTCATCTGGCAAAAAGCTTTGAGGCGTTCTGCCGAATAACAACACTGATGCCGCAACGACGACGGCCACTGTGACTAGGGAGATAATCGCTACCCCTGCCAAACGACGCACCACCGCGACATAGCCGTCGCGCGCGCTGTCGATGGCGCCCAGCACATAGCGCATTAACCCGCGGTTGCCGTCGCCCCTTTTTAACAGTACAGCGCAAAGCGCCGGACTCAGAGTCAGTGCGTTAAGCGCGGAAATTAGCATCGATATGGAAACGGCGACCGCGAATTGGCGAAAAAGCTGTCCGCTAATGCCCGGAATAAAAGCGACAGGCACGAACACCGAGAGCAAAACAAATGTAATGGCAAGGATAGGACCGGTAATCTCGGCCATGGCTTTCTTGCACGCCTCAGGAATCGCAAGTTTAGGTTCCTCGTCAATCACCCGTTCGATATTCTCGACAACGACAATCGCGTCATCAACGACAATGCCGATGGCGAGCACCAGCGCTAGCAAGGAGACCGTGTTCGCTGAATAGCCAATGAGCAGCAATAGGGCAAATGTGCCGACAATAGACACTGGTACGGCAACTAGAGGGATGAGAGTCGTTCGCACCTTGCCTAGAAACAAAAAGACCACAATTGCGACCAAAATAATTGCAATCACTAGCGTGCGGATGACTTCAGTAATGGTGGCCGTAACAAAAACGGTAGCATCGAAAAATACGGTAGACGCCAAGTCGTTGGGGAAACGTGCAGATAGCATATTCATGGTATCGCGCACTTGCTTCGCGACCTCGACAGCGTTCGATCCTGGTGACTGATAAATCCCGATAGCGGCCGCTGGCGCACCGTTATAACGGCTAAATCTATCTTGCGATCTGGCGCCGATCTCGACCCGAGCAACATCACTGACACGCACGACTGAACCGTCCGGGTTGGATCGTAGAACGATGGCGGCAAACTCATCTGGCCGTACCAGGCGCCCCTTTGTTTTGATATTGATTTGAACCTGCTGGTCGCTTGTGAGGGGTGCAGCGCCGATGCGACCGAGTGCCGCCTGCACGTTCTGATTCTGTACCGCCTGAATGACATCATTCGGCGTTAGGTCACGTTCAGTTAGTCGATCAGGGTCAAGCCAGATTCGTAACGAATAATCGAGAGGTCCGAATAAGGTGACCTGACCGACACCTTTGATCCGTGCCAGCGGATCAATGATGTTGATGGTTGCGTAGTTGCTTAGATAAATGGAATCGTAAGTGTTTTTCGGGGAGTAGATGTTGATGACTTGAAGGAGCGCCGCAGATTTCTTTCGCACAGTGAGGCCGGCGTGAGCCACTTCTGCCGGAAGCTGGGGAATCGCAAGGCTTGCCAGATTCTGTACATTCACCGTGTTGATGTCGGGATTGGTACCCAGGGCAAAGGTGACATTTAGCGAATAACTTCCGTCAGAGCCGCTGGCAGACTGGTAATACAGCGCGTTATCGACCCCGTTGATCTGCTGCTCTATCGGCTGCGCCACTGTGGTTTCGACCACTTCAGCGTCAGCGCCGGGATAATTCGCGGTAAGCGTCACCTGTGGCGGAACAATATCGGGAAATTGGGCGATCGGGATGGCCGTGATAGCGATTGCCCCGGCTAGGGTTATCACGATTGCAATAACGACTGCGAACCTCGGACGATCAATGAAGATGCTGGAAAACATTCGATGTCAGTTTCCCTCCGCGACGCTCGTGGAGACCACTTGGCCTGGACGGACCTTCTGAACACCCTCAACGATGATCAATTCCCCCTCCTTGAGCCCTTGCGTTACGACGACATTTCGTCCTTGTTCGGTACCTGTTGTGATGCGTCGTTGTTCGACCTTTTTTGTATCGTCGACCACCATGACGTAATGGCCGGCTTGGTCGAGCAGTACGGCAGACTGCGGCACCACAAGCGACTGATGTGGTGCACCACGTTCGACAATTACGCCCACGACACCGCCAGGAACAAGCAATCCCTCACTGTTTGGCAGCTGCGCACGCACCGTTACGGTGTCGGTGTTGGGCTGCACTTGAACGTCAAGGAAGTTGGTGAGACCCGGATGTGGGTAGATGGTGCCGTCTGGCAATTTGATATGAATGGTCAAGTGCGGGTTCTTACCACCTGACTCCGCAAGTCGACGCTTGTAAGCGATCACATCTGCTTCGCTCGGCTGAAAAGTAACGTAGATTGGATCTTGGCTGACGATTGTTGCGAGTGGTCCGGAAGATGGTTGAACTAAATTTCCTACGGTGAAGTTGGCGATGCCGATTCTTCCATCGATCGGGGAATGGATTTCTGTGTAGCCAAGATTTATTCGAGCCTGTTCCAGCAAGGCCTGCGCTTGCAAAATGTCGGCCTGCGCGCCCTGCTCTGCGGCTGCGAGTTGATCGACTGTCGCCTGTGGCGCAGCTTGAGTTTTAACCAGTGCTTGATTGCGCTGTAATTGCAAATTCGCGTTGACTTCGTTTGCGTTGGTTTTGGCGAGATTTGCAGTTTGTTGGTCGACCGCTGCCTTATATGTCTCTTGCTCGATCCGAAAGAGTAAATCACCCTTCTTAACGGACTGCCCTTCGGTAAAATTGCGTTCTTCGATGAACCCGGGAACGCGTGCGACGATCTCAACTTTATCAATTGGCACAACACGCCCAATGAACGTTCCCGTATCGGTCACTTGGCGGTTCATGACCGGTTTGACAGTGACCGCAGGCGGCGGCGCACCTTGCGATGCGACCTCGGTCTCGAATGCGAACAGCGCAAGCATCCCAAATGAGATCGCCCCCGAAATCGAGCTACTGCGGCCGGGCATGAAAATGCTCCTGAGGCATCTCAATACTCATTTTTCTACTCATTCGATTGCATCATCGACCTTTAATTTCCGCGGCCTGCACCACCATAGAAGACTACAATGAGCGGGTACGCGCGGTTCAACGCTTCTGGTACGGGTGGAAGATATGGTCCTTCGCCTTTACGGCCACATGGCACGCGTGTCCGCAATCTGAAGGGCTGGGATCGGCGGTGAACTTGTCGGATGCAGTTTCGTAGTTGAACAGCGCGTATCCCCATCCGCCGGTATTCGGAAATCTCTTGCTGTCCTTTTCGATGACAAAAGCCTGCGTGAACACGTCTGGCACGTCCACGACAAAGGGGGCCTCCGTGCTCTTCTTCGGCTTCCACTGGAGCTTCACGATCTTGGAGCCATCCGGGAAAGGCTGGCCGTTGCCGGGAACGCCGGCCTTGTACGCCTCTATCATGGTCGGATTGGCGACGATTATCTTGAGCACTTCGTCGGTCCGGGCGGAAGACACCACCGCCCAGTCCTCGTATCCCTTGAAGTCGGAGAACGCGATTCCGCCCGGCGATTTCAGCGAGTACTTGTCTTGCGCGTGAACGGCGGCACCTCCCAGGACAGCGAGCACTGCCATGGCTATCGCAATCGTCAGGTTGCTTTTGCACTTCATGGCCTATCCGTTTCTTTGGGTCGCAAACGGACATCTCAACAATTCCACCTGAACCGCGGTCGCCAGTGCTATGCCTTAATGAACGCCAACAGGTCAGCATTTATCGTGTCTGCCTGCGTGGTTGGCATGCCGTGCGGGAATCCTTTGTACGTCTTCAGCGTTCCATTCTTCAGCAGCTTTGCCGACAACGGGGCGGAGTCGGCGTAGGGAACGATCTGATCGTCATCTCCGTGCATCACCAGAACCGGGATCGTGATCTTCTTGAGGTCCTCTGTGAAGTCGGTCTGTGAAAACGCAACGATGCCGTCATGGTGCGCCTTTGCGCCTCCCATCATTCCCTGGCGCCACCAATTCTGGATGACGCCTTCCAAGGCTTTCACGCCAGGCCGGTTGAAACCATAGAAGGGCCCGGACGGCAGATCGCGATAGAATTGCGCGCGATTTGCTGCGAGCTGCGCCTGCAAGCCGTCAAACACTTCCTTGGGAAGACCGCCAGGGTTGGCTGCGGTCTTCAGCATCAGTGGCGGCACTGCACTGACGAGAACGGCCTTTGCCACCCGACTCGCGCCGTGCCGCGCCACATAGTGAGCGACCTCACCGCCGCCTGTGGAATGGCCAACGTGAACGGCGTTCTTCAGATCGAGATGGGCCGTCAGTGCAGCCAGATCGTCGGCATAATGATCCATGTCGTGACCGTCGCCCACTTGGGTCGATCGCCCGTGACCTCGACGGTCATGAGCTATGACGCGGTAGCCGTGCCCGAGGAAGAAAAGCATTTGAGCGTCCCAGTCATCGGCTGACAGCGGCCAGCCGTGACTGAACACGATCGGCTGGCCTTTGCCCCAATCCTTATAAAAAATCTCTACTCCGTCTTTAGTCTTGATAAAGCTCATGCGCATGACTCCATTGGAACAAGAGTTTGTGCTTTCTTCACTTGCGCTGAGCGTCGCTCGCCATGCAAGCGCGATAAATGAACATCTCAAAATTGCCCCAGGCGTAGTCCGGGTATTTGGCCGCCGACGTTGCACACTCGCGGATCGCGCTGGCGCGCGTCGCGCTGATCGTGAGGCCACCCTCCTGCGCCCCGCTTGCGGTGGCCGGCATGCAGAGAGCGCCGGCAAGTCCGATGCAAATCGGTATTTTAATCAACGTCGCCATAATCAATCTCCTCAGTTACACATCAAAGGCACTCCGTCACGGGAGCTGTTTCAACGCTGCGGTGTCGACAGGCATCTTTCGCAAGCGCTTCCCCGTTGCCGCAAAGATGGCGTTGGCGACCGCGGGGACGATCGCGGAGGTCCCGCACTCACCCATTCCACCTGGCGGCTCGGAACTCTCGACGATATAGACCTCGATGACCGGAGCCTCGTTGATGCGAAGCATTTGGTACGTATCAAAGTTGGTTTGATCGACACGGCCGTTTTTGAGCGTGATCTCTCCGTAGAGGGCGGCGGTAATGCCGAAGATGATCGCGCTCTGAATTTGTGCCTGCACGGTGTTGGGATTGACCGCGGTGCCGCAGTCGACCGCGCACACGACGCGCCGGACGCGAACCTTGCCGTTCTTCGATACCTCAGCCTCGGCGACGTGCGCCATGTACGTCCCGAAGACGGATTGGAGAGAAACGCCGCGGCCAACCCTCTCAGGCAACGGCTGTCCCCAGCCCGCCTTTTGAGCGGCAAGCTCAAGGACGGCTTTGGCGCGAGGCGACTTGTCGAGAAGAGCGCGCCGATAGGCGACTGGATCCTGTTTGGCCGCGGCTGACACTTCGTCCATGAAACTTTCTGTCACAAAGACGTTGTGCGACGGCCCGACACTGCGCCAGAACGCAGTCGGAATTCCCGGAGGCTCCACGCGCACATATTCGACATGGAAGTTTGGCAGGTCGTAGACCAGATCGATTGCGCCTTCGGCCGTGTCCGGATCGACACCCTTGTTGAACGCATGAGGGAGATATCTCGCAATGACCGAAGAGCCCGCGAAGCGATGGTCCCAGGCAACCGGCTTTCCCTTCTCATCGAGACCGCCAGAGATCCGGTCGAACCAATAGGGCCGGTACATGTCGTGCTGGATATCTTCCTCGCGGGTCCATACGACCTTCACCGGACCGTCCACATGCATGGCGATTTGAACAGCGCGAGTGACGCCATCAACATCGAGTCGGCGACCAAAACCGCCGCCGAGCAGGTGATTATGGACCACGACCTGGTCCAACGGGAGGCCTGTCGTTTTTGCCGCCGTGGCTTGGGCTCGCGCGATGGCCTGAGTGCCGACCCAGACTTCGCAGCCGTTGTTGCGGACATGAACCGTGCAGTTCATCGGCTCCATTGCCGCGTGCGCGAGAAACGGTACCTGATAGATCGCCTCGATCTTCCTGACGGAGCTCGCCATAGCCTTTTCGACGTCGCCGATGTTTTGCGCAACCGCCCCCGAATTGTGTGTTGCCTTTTCAAGCTCGCTCGCAATGTCCTGCGTGGTGAGCTTGGCGTGCGGACCGTCGTCCCACTCAATCACTAACGCCGCGAGCCCTTTCTTGGCGGCCCCCATATGATCGGCCACGACGGCGACGGCGTCGTCTAGCTGCACGATCTGACGCACACCCTTGACGGCCTTAGCTGCCGCATCGTTCACGCGCTTCACGCGACCGCCGAAGACTGGCGATTGCGCAAGGGTCGCGATCTTCACGCCTGGCGGCCGAACATCGATTCCGTAGACGGCCGTTCCGTTGACCTTCGCCGGCGTGTCGAGGCGCTTGGCGGGGGTGCCAATAAGTCTGAAATCCTGCGGCCGCTTTAGCACAACGTTTTCGGGGACAGGCATTCGGGCGGCATCTGCGGCCAGGGCGCCATATTTGATGCTTCTTCCCGTTGGCTGATGAAGCACTTCTGAGTTATGCGCGCGGCAGGACGCGGGATCGACATTCCAACTTTTTGCCGCGGCCGCTATCAGCATGCTCTTGGCAGCCGCGCCGGCTTGGCGCAGGGGCTGCCACGCCCCCCGCATTGCGTTCGAGTTGCCTGTTGCCTGCACTCCTAACAAGGGGTTGGTGTAGAGCTTTTCGTTCGGCGGAGCATGTTCGAGCCGCACCTGTTTTAGGTCCACCTCAAGCTCTTCAGCGATCAGCATTGGGATCGACGTATAGGTACCTTGGCCCATTTCGACATAGGGCATGGTCAGGACGATCTGTCCGTCACTGCCAATGCGAATGAACGCGTTCGGCACGAAAGCATCGGCCACTTCGGCTTCGCCTTTTCCTAATGGCAGACTGAGGCTCAGTATCAGGCCGCCGCCCGCGGCTGCACCGGCCTGCAGGAAGCTACGCCGGGAAAGGCGGGACGCGTGGTGATCGGTGATCATGGCGTGCCTCCTCTCAACTCGACGCAGCCTGTTTGATCCCTTCACGAATGCGCACATAGGTTCCGCAACGGCAAATGTTGCCGGACATCGCGTCATCGATATCGGCATCCGTCGGATGCGGCTTGCTCGCCAGCAACGCAGTCGCCGACATGATCTGACCCGACTGGCAATAACCACACTGGACGACTTCGCGGTCGAGCCAGGCCTTCTGGATCTTGGCACCGACCGCCGTCTTTCCGATCGCTTCGATAGTTGTGATCTCTGATTTGCCGATGCTGTCGATCGGTGTGATACAGGAACGGGTCGGCTCGCCGTTAACATGCACAGTGCAAGCGCCGCATAGCGCCATGCCGCAGCCGAACTTCGTCCCAGTCATGCCAAGCACGTCGCGCAATACCCAGAGGAGCGGCGTGTCACCGTCAACGTCAACGCTATGCGTGGCCCCGTTGATATTGATGGCAAATGCCATAGCGTGCCCTCCTTTTCCTCAAGCCTTGGCGACGTCGATGACGGCTTTGGCGAAATCGTTTGGCGCTTCCTGCGGCAGATTGTGTCCGATGCCGCCGGAGATGGTTCGGTGCTCGTATTTGCCTGAGAATTTCTTGGCGTAGGCGGCGGGCTCTGGGTGCGGCGCGCCATTGGCGTCGCCTTCCATGGTGATGGTCGGCACAGTGATAACAGGGAATTCGGCAAGCCGCTTTTCCAAGGCGTCGAACTTCGCCTCGCCTTCCGCGAGACCAAGCCGCCAACGGTAATTGTGAATCGAGATGGCGACATGATCCGGATTGTCGAAAGCGGCCGCGCTGCGATCGAACGTGGCATCGTGGAACTGCCACTTCGGCGAGGCGGTCTGCCAGATGAGCTTGGCGAACTCCCGCCGGTACTTCTCGTAGCCGAGCCGTCCGCGCTCTGTGGCAAAATAAAACTGGTACCAATAATCGAACTCGGCTTTTGGCGGCGCAGGCATCTTGTTGGCTTCCTGGCTGCCGATCAGATAGCCGCTCACGGAGACGGTCGCCTTGCACCGCTCCGGCCAAAGCGCGGAGACGATATTGACTGTACGCGCTCCCCAGTCGAAGCCCGCAAGAATTGCCTTGTCGATCTTGAGCGCGTCCATCAGGGCGATCGTGTCTGTCGCAATTGCCGACGGCTGGCCGTTGCGGAAGGTTTCACTTGAAAGAAACCGCGTCGAGCTATAGCCGCGCAGATACGGAACGATCACGCGATACCCGGCCGATGCCAGCAGCGGAGCGACATCGACAAAGCTATAAATGTCATACGGCCAGCCATGGAGAAGAATGACCGGGGGCCCGTTCGCGGGACCGGCCTCGGCATAACCGATGTTCAGGACACCTGCATCGACCTGCTTGAGTGGCGCGAACGACGTATTCGTTCCCGGCTTGATCGGAGGCAGTTGCGCCTGTCCTGTCGCGCTCGATTGCGCACCGGCAGAACTGGTTAGGCCGAGCTGAACGGCCGCCGCGGTCACGGCAGCGGCGCCAACGAAGTAACGGCGGGGCCGGTTTATCTTTTCTGTTTTGATCGTGTCCATTGGTAAATCTCGCTGGTTCGATAGTTAGGAAACAGATCAGCCGAACGTGAAGCAAAAAGCCTCCGCGCCCGGACCAAGAAACTCGATTTCAAATTGGTGATCGGCAATGGGTCCGGTTTGCCGGATCAACTGATGCAGCCGCTGCTCGGTAACCGTACCGTTGCCTTGTTCGTCAACATCGATTCCGTGCGCCGCGCCTGGCGGCTGTCTATCAATCAGCACGCGAAATTTTACGGACGTTCCTGGCGCCGCGGATCCCATGACGAGATTAAGGTTCCGCGCGTGAAAGCGGTACGCGATGCGGCCGTTGGATTTATTCAATTCGACGGCGTCGCGCTTTATCGTCCAGTCGCCGGACAACACCCAATCGTTCCGGTGCAGCTGTGCCGGCAGTTCATACATGCGAGATTTGTCGCGGGCCGCGCCGCCCGGTGACGCAAAGCCCTCGGTGCGTTCGTAACCAACATAGTTTTCAGGAGACTTGAGGCTCGCCCAATCGGCGGCTACCTCGAAACCGCGCGCGTCGACAGATACTAGGTCATCGCCGATGCCGCCCGCCCCAGCCTCGGCCAGCAAGCGCTGAATGAACATTTCCGATTGTTCGTACGAGCCCTCGCCGAAATGATGTTGCCGGACGCGCCCTTGGGCATCAATGAAATAAAGCGCCGGCCAATAGTTGTTGTTGAAGGCCCGCCAGATGACATACTCGCTGTCCACTGCGACAGGATAATCGACTCGCAGCGCCTTAACTTCCCGGCGGACGTTGTCGATGTTCTTTTCAAATCGGAATTCCGGCGTATGGACGCCGATTACAACCAATCCCTTATCCTTGTATTTCTGCGCCCAGGCGCGGACATACGGAAGCGTGCGCAGCCAGTTGATGCAGGTATAAGTCCAGAAATCGACGAGGACGACTTTTCCGCGCAGGGCCGACGCCGTTAGCGGCGGCGAATTGAGCCATTCGTCCGCGCGCTCAAGAGAGGCAAGCCCGGATTGATTGGCAATTGGGCCGCTGCCAAGCCCATGAAAGAATGCGGCCTCTTCGCCCGGGGGCGTTGTCGGCTGCGCCATGTTGATGTCCCCCACAAAGCCCACAATCGGGGCCCCGATTGCGATGGCGAGCACCGCGGCGATCAAGAGCTTGTTTGTTTTCATCGATGAATGCCTTTTGGATTCCGATCGATGTGGCCGCGCGTGCACGGGAAGTCGGCGTGCGCAATGTTGCTCACTTGACGAGCTCGACAAGCGGCTTGCCTTTTTCGACGACATAGGTGGCAAGCTCCGCCGCGTTGACGGTGCCCACATTTCTCGCCGAATGAACCGTTCCATACGGGATGAACAAGACGTCGCCAGCCTTGAGCGTCACCGGCGGCTTGCCTTCGACCTCGTAGGCCAGCGAGCCTTCGAGGACATAGATGATCTCTTCACCCGGATGCCTGTGCCTGGGGGCTACCTCTCCCGGTCCAATATCGACGCGAACCTGGATGGCCTCGCGCCCAGGGACGCTGAGATCGTGCCGCTGGAGGTCCGTGCGCTTGGTCCCCGCTTGCGGCGTTTGCGCCGCGGGCATCACCGATCCGGTCGCGATCATCAGCACCGTTGTTATCGCCGTCATTTGAGCCAAGTTCATGTGGGCCTCCATTTGTCCCTCGAAACGAGTCCAACGAGTCACACCCCATGACGCGCAATTACCGAAGTGATCTGAAGGCGGCTCGGAGCTCCGCGCTGAAAAGCTCAGGCTGTTCCCACGCGGCGAAGTGTCCGCCTTTGTCGACCTCGTGGAAGTAGATCAGGTTGCGATAGGCGCGTCGGGCCCACGTCTCCGGGGCGCGGTAGACCTCGTCCGGAAATACCGTGATGGCCACGGGCAGCGAGATCTCAGCGGTCTTCTGCACTGCCGCGAGTGCAACGCTTTGTCCGCCGTTCTCCCAGTAAAGCCGGGCCGACGAAGCCGCGCTGTTCGTCACCCAGTACAGTGTGATGTCGTCGAGCACGTCGTCTTTCATCGGCGACCTTTCGGGATGGCTGCCGTATGCCCACGGCGTGAAGCCAGGATGCATCAGCAGCCAGGCCGCGAGGCCGGCGGGCGAGTCCGTCATGCCGTAGCCGACGGCCTGCGGCCGCGCGCTCATCATCGTGAAGTAGGCCAAATTCCCCTTCTTGTTGGAGATCATGAGCGCTTCGAACGTCGCGCGTTCCTGGTCGGTGAGTCCGGCCGGCACAGGCCCGCCGCCGAGAGCCGCTGCGACTTCAGGCGGAACGGTCGCCGGCAAGTTGATGTGGATGCCGAGAAGGCCCGGCGGCGCCTGGCGCGCCATGGCGCTTGAGACAGGGGAGCCCCAATCTCCGCCCTGAGCAACGTAACGCGTGTAGCCGAGGCGCCTCATTAGCTCGGCCCAGGCCCGCGCGATGCGGTCGGGACCCCAACCGATCTCCTTGGGCTTGCCCGAGAAACCGTAGCCGGGCATCGATGGCAAGACCAGGTCAAAGGCCTCCTCCGCGCCGCCTCCATGAGCGGTGGGGTCCGTGAGCGGACCAACCGTCTTGAGCAGCTCAATCACCGAGCCGGGCCACCCATGCGTCATGATCAGCGCCATGGCGTTCGGGTGACGCGAGCGAACGTGGATGAAGTGAATATCCACGCCGTCGATCGTTGTCATGAATTGAGGCAGGGCGTTGAGCCTGGCCTCAACCTTGCGCCAGTCGTAGTCCGTTCCCCAATAACGCACCAGCTCCTGGAATTTTGCGAGCTGCACGCCTTGCGACTGATCATCGACGGTCTCCCGGTCGGGCCAGCGCGTGGCGGCGATGCGCCGGCGGAGATCGACGAGCGCTTCATCCGGCACATTGATCTTGAACGGCCGGACTGTGTTGTCGTCGGCCGCCGCAGCAAAACTGGCTGGTAGGAGACTGACTGCACCTGCTGCTACCGAAGCGGCGAGTAGGGCTCGCCGGGTAGGCGATGTTGCAGACATGGCATTCTCCTTAGATTGGCAAGCTCTCCTGTCATTTTCGAAAAATTACTCACGCGCCGAAGCGCGTTCTATCGAACCTTGATTTGGGCCGTGATGATGCGTTCGTTTGCTGAAGACCTACGTCGCCCGGCGTCAAACCGACGTTGACGCCGTAGTAATCCTGCCACTGAGGCGGGCGAGTAACAACGAAGGAACAATACACTTTCGCGTGTTTCACGACGCCCAAATTTTATGCAGCGCTAAACGCCTATATTTCTTCATGACTTGTTTGCCATTTCGCTTTCACATCCAAAAGCGGATCAGGTCTTCCAAATGGCATGTCCGCTAAGGGAACATTTCAGTGTGACTGGACGTTGTCTACGTTCGCCTCAAACGCGGACTCACGCAGCTGAGAATGAAGCATTGTAACGACCTGTGCACCCTCGCCGACGGCGGCAGCAACACGCTTTACAGAGCCGGACCGAACATCACCAATCGCAAAGATACCTTTTCGACTGGTTTCGAGTGGTCGCCGATCTTCATCGATACCCGACCCGGTCAACACAAATCCCTTACGGTCAAGAGCAATCTCAGATCCAGCAAGCCAATCAGTATTTGGGTCTGCGCCTATGAAAAGGAATAGATGCCGAATTGGCCGTCGAACCTCCTCGCCTGAGGTACCGTGCCGCCACCGAATTGCTCCTAATACCCCGTCATTGCCTTCGAGGTGGGTGATATTTGTTCGGGTCAGGACCTCCACATTTGAAAGTCCTTCAATCCGGTCGACAAGGTAGCGAGACATGCTAGATGCAAGATTTTTCCGACGAACTAGCAACCAAACCTTTGCGGCTTGGCTCGCCAAGTACACAGCCGCTTGCCCGGCAGAATTTCCGGCTCCGACTAAAGCAACCTCTTGCCCGCTGCATAATTTTAATTCGAGTGGAGACGCCCAATAATGGACGCTCGATCCCTCAAAGTTCTCGAGGCCATCAACGGCGAGGCGACGGTAGCGCGCCCCGCTGGCAATCACGATCGATCGCGCGTTTACAGTCTCGTTATCGGATAATTTCAGTACGAAGTGATTGTTGGCACGAACTTCGAAGCCAATCACTTCATCTGGGATGGCCATTTCAACCCCAAATTTTTGCGCCTGATTATAAGCCCGCGCCATCAGCGCAATGCCAGAAATGCCCGTTGGGAAACCCAGATAGTTCTCAATCCGAGCTGACGAGCCTGCCTGTCCACCGAAGGCGCGACAATCCAAAACCAGCACAGAGAGTCCTTCCGAGCCGGCATAGACACCAGCAGCAAGTCCAGCTGGCCCAGCACCTACAACAGCCACGTCAAACAGACGATTTGGATCGATAGGCCCCACAAGGCCTAAGCAGCGCGCAAGCGCGTTTTCGCTCGGATTGTGTAAGAGCTGTCCGCCCGGACAAATCACCATAGGCAATTGGTCCGGAGCAACATGGAAGCGCTCTAGCAAGGTCTTTGCCGCCGGATCAACTTTGGGATCAAGCTCTTGGTGCGGATGGCCATTGCGACGGAGAAAACCAGCGAGCCGAAGCACGTCTCGATTTTCGGAGCGGCCGACGATCACTGGTCCACCGGAGCCAGCCTCAAGCAAGCCGACCCGGCGAAGAATGAGCGCTCGCATGATGCGCTCGCCGAGTTCCGCTTCGGCAACCAACAATGCGCGCAGCCGATCCGGAGGTACGATCAACGCATCTACTGGACCTTGCGCGCGCGCATCGACGAGTGCTGGTCGGCCGGATAACTGGGCAAGTTCTCCCAAAAATGACCCAGGGCCGTGCGCAACGATGAGCTCTCCCTCACCTGATGTTGTGCGTCTGGTGACATTGACAGCCCCGGATAAAATGACCGCCAGGCCTTCAAGCGGTCTCCCTGTTTCGGCCAGCACCTGGCCCGATCCGTATGACCTGACCGTCCCGAAGCGTCGTATCCGCTCAACCTGAGCACGCTCCAAAAGCGGAAAGATTTGATCGCGCCGGGTCTCAGTTATCGATTGTTTCGACGTTGCCATGATGCACCAGACCCAGCTCGCGCTAAAAGAGTTCGCGGTTCTAATTCATGTCGCCTCAAATCTGCCCCCCACAAGGGCAGACATCGTAGCGGTTCAAACAGGGGTATCGGAAGAGTCTAACGATGTCCCCTTGGGTAATAAGCGGACATTTGCAGTGCAAAACGGCATGTCCGCTTTACCCCCAAAAGCGGACCTGTGCAGTGCAACTCGGTATGTCCGCTTTGTGCCAATAGCAGACTCATGCAGCGCAACAAAAAGGATCGTTATTCGATCACCCCGACGGCGCTCGTCGTCGACGGCAAGAGCTCCGGATGGAAATGTCGACACCAAAACAAAGATGCTTAGGCACGCCGCGCTAGTTGCGGCCCCCGTCCTCGTGACTCATTTCGCCGGGCCGGGCACTGTGAACGTCACCGTCTGCCTGCACGTCGGGCACTCGGTGAAGACCTCATGGTTGGGGTTGACCAACTCGATCAGCACCTTGTGCGGGCCGGGCGGCATCCCGGCCATGTCGATTGTATTGAGATCACTCGCGTCCGCCCACAACCAAGGCAGGTCGTCGACGGTTATGTGCAGATGCCCGACCCTTGGAGATACGTTGAGGGCGGCCGCCCCGAACACCGGTAGGATGCGCACGTTCTCCACCCGGTATTGGATCTGGGCCAAGCCCAGGGCCAGCGGACCGGGAAGCGCAGGGTCCACGATCAGCTTGGGTGCGGGCTCGTTCTCGACGGCGAAGTACGGTGTGGGGCCGCGGACCTCCCTCGCGCTCTGGGCGAAGGCGCTCGTGGCGAGCATGGTGCCAGCGACGGCAATGGCGGCGATTCCCATCGCGGCAGTGCTCAAGAGCTGGCGCAGATGATCCTGGTCGATGACTTCGGAAACTGCTCGCGTCTTCATTGCATGTCTCCCTGCTTCGTTGAAATGTGCCGACCGCACTTGGCGCTCGGCTAGCCGTTTGGCTCTCGCGCAAAGGCTGGGCAATTGCTGCTTAGTCGTTGTCGAAGGGATCAATCTATTTCGTTGCCGAAATACAGGCGAGTTGGACCAAAGGCCCTCTGGTCTGCATGATGTCCGCACTTACCCTAAAAGCGGACATTCGGCAGCGCAAGACAAGTCGAAGTGATGAAGTCAGTTGCTAGCAACGCCGACCGGGAACGCGTTAGCGTCGGGGCGACCCATTGTATGCTAAGCTGAGCAAATGCGAGATTTTGGCGAGTATTTGCGAGCTTATTGAGCCTATATCTCGACCAACCTTGGTTGGGGGTAAAGCCCTAATGGTTGCAATTGTGTGGCTTGCTGGAATGTTTGCCCCGCTCGGAGCAAAGACGTTAGTGCAGTTGCCGAATTGGGTGGCGATAACGTGGATGATTGGTTGGGCGTTGCTTGGCTATATTTTTGCGCCTTACGGAATGTGGGAGGCACAACGGAAAAAATAGAAGAATTGCAAGTTCGACATGTGCCGAACATAGCGGTTTAGGAATGAGCAATGTCCGCTTTCGGTCGTAAGCGGACATTCGCAGTGCAAAACGTCATGTCCGCTTTACCCCCGAAAGCGGACATTGATTGAATTACGCACACGCCACAACATGACAGCGATATAAGCGAGACACCCACAGAAGGCCAGCGGCGAGCCGTGAAATAGGGAAACACGATGAAAGTGGTATCGAGTGGGACCTGCTGCTGGATCGAGTCACTCCCAGTGCTTGCCGTCAAAATATTTCGGCTTCACCGCCGTGAGGTCAATATCATCGATGCAGCGCACGTTGACGTCGATCTTATCCGGATTCGAGCGTGGCACATAGAACGGATGCATGCCGCAGTACTTGCAGAACGTGTGCTTGGCCACGCCAGTGTTAAACGTGTAGGTCATTAGATCATCTTTACCGCAAAGCAACTCGAAGTGCTCTGGTGGTACGATCAGATGGATGATGCCCTTCTTGGTGCAGATCGAGCAGTTGCAGATGATGACGTTATCGAGATCGGCAGTGACGCGAAAGCGCACGCGCTCACAGTGACAGCCGCCTTCGTAGGTTCTCAGTTTATTCATTGTCGTCCTCACCTTCTTGAATCGCTCGTTTTGCTGACACAATTACCCCCGAAAGCGGACATTCGGTCGCGTTAAGCGGATGTCCGCTAAGGGTCAATAGCGGACATCACCGCACGTTTTCTCCAAGCGTGAGGTCCGCCATTTATATCTCCTTCAGATACTCGATCAGAGAGCCCATAGCAGGTTCGTCGACGCCACCTGATACCACCGGATTCTTGGAGATGGTCGCGAAGAAGGGGCCGCAGTAGTATTCGTCCGCTAGCTTGGGAGGGTTTCGCCATGGATCCTAACAGTGCACTGACTCTTATGGATAAAGTCAGGGATCAGATGGTGTGCACCAAAATCACGTGCCCGTTCCTCGGCAGCGCAGTACACCAGAACTTTCTCACGGTACGAGGCGATTCCAACAACCCTTTGGCCAGCACTGAGGATGTTAGACGGTTGGGCAATAGCGGTGGCAGCAAAATCGACGGTGAGCCAGCGGTATCCCTGGAGGACGTGCGGGGCATGTTTTTGGACATGACCCTTCCCATTGGTTGGGAGACGTGAAAAAAACGTCGCATCGACTGGACCATGCATACCACTGGACTGCTCCTCAGCGCAGCTAAGGAGTACCACGCCAGCACACGCAGCGCCTCATAGCCACGGGCACCGATTCAGACGGCCAACGTTCTTTGTACCGCGCTGCCACCATACATGACTAACTTTCAGGTGAACCGGCCTCATGTTCGCTTTGGGTCAAAAGCAGACATGACACCTTTATTTTGGGATGCCCGCTTTACTCCCGAAAGCAGACATTCTCAGGTGTCGTTGAAATGTCCGCTAAGTGTCAAAAGCGGACTTCCGCTGTTTACCTCCAAGTCTCGTTGGAACGCAGCAACCGTGGTGCCATACCCAGTGGCCCAGAATAAATTGATCCAACGCAATAACTAATTTGATCACTCTGCGAAGCTTTCTTGCAAACTTGGGAGATGAAGAGAGCGCTATGATCAACCACGAAAACGGACTTCCGAGCAATCCGTTGGTCGAAACAGCCCTTAAAGCTATCGCTGATTGGGTAGGCAATTATCGCGACGCGACAGGCTTTAATAGTGAATTTGGCATGTGTGGGCCGGACGAGGTGATGCGTATGGCGAAAGAGATTGGAGTAACCCCAAGTCAACTCCACGAACTGGTTAGCAAGGGACCCGGCAATGCAAATCTACTGAATACTATGTTAGTGGCGCTGCACGTCGATCCAAAAGTTCTCGCTGATATGGACCCGCTGATCATGCGCGAGCTGCGGTGGCTGTGCATCACTTGCAGCAACAAGAAGCGATGCGAGCATGAGCTTGCCAAAGGAACAGCCACCGAGCATTTCCGGGAATTTTGCCCCAATGCCGTGTCGCTCGACCAGCTATTCGATCAGAAGGGTCAGCCGTCTTCAAATTAAGGAGCGTGACGCACGTATTGGTGCGCCGCATATCGCATGTCCGCTTTGGGTCATAAGCAGACATGTGCGCCGCAATAAGTCATGTCCGCTTTACTCCCAAAAGCGGACATGCCGCTTTGGGTTTGTGATATCTGCTTTTCCCCGAAAGCGGCAGAAACTGGACAGCCCGACCGCTTCAAACGGCCAACTGCAGTCATCCGGACCCTCCTGAATTTCGGCTACGAAATCCGCAGCGGCCGAAAGAATTGGCGGATCTCAGCAGCCAGAGCATCCGTCTGCTCCATGGCGGCGAAGTGTCCTCCGCGTTGCATTACAGTCCAGCGGCGAATGTCAGTATAGACCCGCTCAGCCACAGAACGCGGTGGCCGGATTATCTCTTTTGGGAACTGGCAATAACCTACCGGAACATCGACTGTGCCCTCGATGGGCCACGGGCCGTGCATTCTGGCGTAATACGGATGAAAGGATGCGCCGATGCAACCCGTGAACCAATATAGCGATATATTTGCGAGCATCCGGTCACGATCAACAGCTGTGTCGGGAGTACCGTCATTGTCTGTCCATGCACGAAACTTTTCGACCATCCAAGCGGCAAGGCCCGCAGGACTGTCAGAAAGCCCAAAGGCAAGCGTCTGCGGCCGTGTGCCCTGTATCCACTGGTACCCCGTTTCTTCCTTCAGGAACTCTGCCAATTCCGCGGCGTAGCGGCGTTCTTCTGCCGATGAGTTTTGCAATAGTGTGGGATCGCGACGAACGGCTAGAAAGTTGATGTGGATGCCAACTACCTTGTCGGCGTGCACAGCCCCGAGACGCGAACAGACAAAAGCACCCCAATCGCCACCTTGTGCGGCAAAACGTCTGTAGCCCAGAACGTCTGTCATTAAGTCGGCAAGGCAGTCAGTGATTGCTTCGATGCTGAAGCGTTTTTGTCCTGGACGGAAGGATAGGCCATAGCCTGGCAGCGAGGGTGCAACCACGGTAAAGGCGTCGGTTGCCTTGCCGCCAGAGCGTGACGGATGCGTCAGGCGCGGGATGAGGTCGAGGAATTCGAACACCGAACCAGGCCAACCGTGCGGCAGTAGTAAGGGCATTGGCGCAGGGCCTTCCCCGGGGACGTGCAGGAAATGGACGTCGATGCCGTGCAGTGGGACATGAAACTGCGCGAAGGCATTCAATGCTGCCTCCTGGGCTCGCCAGTCAAATCCGTTTTGCCAATATGCGAGCAGTCCGCGTAAGTATCCAACGTCGGAACCGAAGGCCCAGGCTGGATCGGGAGCCTGATCAGGCAAGCGCGTGCGCGAGAGTCGGCTATGAAGATCCGCAATGGCTGCGTCCGCTACGTTGAGCATGAATGCTTGCGGTATTAGGGCCACCAGAATTTCCTCCGCTGCTTGCTTTGGTAGCACGATGGCGATCGTCATTCCGAAATTTTGGCAGGACAGATAACGACGGCCGCTTTACCCCCAATTCAACCGCAAAAACGAACATCGGCGCTTTCAATTTATGTCCGCTAGCCGACCGGATAATTGCGCTTTTAAAGCGTTTGCCGACGGTCGGTGACAGCACACAGAACGAACTTATCCAGCGCGCCATTGGGGAACAGTTGCGAAGGCTGGATCTAGCGCCGCTGCTGGCTCGGGTGATCGAAGTTCTTACAGTCTGGCTCCGATAATGAGACTTATCGGAAGTAATTTCCAAAGTTAGTTAGCGTAAACGGGGCGTTTGTCAGGCCGCCAGTCCGCAATGACGCGACAAGGTCACGGCCAGGTCGAGTAAGGCCTCGTCGCCACCGTGCCAGCCGATGAAGGACAGGCCAATTGGACAACCTGAGATCGTGCCCGCTGGGATGCTAACCTGCGGCAGCCCGCCCATGCCGGCGATGCAGGTTAGACGCATTGTGCGCACACGGAACGCCTCCAGTTCCGGACCCGCCATATCGATCTGCGGAGCAATGCAGGGCGTGGTGGGGAGTGCGAGGATCGTTCCTGGGGGCACATAGCTGCGCACGTGTTCGCGCACACGCACATGCATGGCACGCGCTGCTTCGACCTGTTGTTTGGTGACCGACGCTGCGAACGCCATGCGCTCGCGGATTCCAGGGCCGAGTTGCGGTTTGTGGTGATCGACGAAGGTGCCAAATGTCTGCCAGACCTCATAGGCCTGGAC
>JBARNC010000212.1:0-7685 GCA_049802775.1 Pseudolabrys sp.
GATTGGGACTGCAGCGCATCTCCCTTGCGAACTTTCGAACGTCAGTTGCTCTGCTCATTACCGCGATGGCCAGCATCTATACCGGATTGGCAGCCGTGATCGCGTTCGGCGTCATTTACAACAGCGCACGCATTTCGCTGTCCGAGCGCGCCCGCGAGCTAGCGAGTTTGCGCGTTCTCGGGTTTACGCCTGGAGAAGTGCTTTGGATTTTGCTGCTTGAGCTCGCGCTCCTGACGTTAATCGCGCAGCCTCCTGGGTGGGTAATGGGCTATGGTCTCGGCTGGATCATGAAGACACAGCTCGCTGGCGAATTGATGCGGGTGCGAGGCGTTGTTGCATCGTCCACTTATGTCTTTGCCAGCACTATAGTGATCATTGCGGCCATCTTATCCGGTCTTATTGTCCGGGGGCGCATCAATCGGCTGGACCTTGTATCGGTCCTCAAGACCAGAGACTGAGCCATGCCTACGACCTGGAAGACACGAGCGATCTGGGGTCTTCTCTTCGCATTTATAGTTGTTGGACTCGTCTGGTTTGCGTGGCCGAGTCCGATCCCGGTGGATCTTGCGACTGTTTCAAAAGGGCCGATGGAGGTGACAGTTGACGACGAGGGCAAAACTCGCGTGCGCCACATCTACACGGTGTCTGCTCCAATTGCGGGCAAGGTTCTCAGGATTTCCCATCCATTTGGTGAACAAGGCATTTCGGTTCACGTCGGCGATCAGGCCAAAGCAGCCGAGACGATCGTTGCGGTCATGCAGCCCACGGCGCCAAGCTTTCTCGATGTGCGTTCTCGCGAGGAACTGCAAGCAATGCTGACCGCCGCCGATGCGGCTGTCGTGCTAGCGGAAGCTGAGGTGCGCCGAATAGAGGCCGCGCTTGAGTTTTCGCGCAGCGATCTTCGGCGGTCGGAAGCGCTTGCACGCACCAATTCAATCCCCGAGCGGACTTTGGAAAAGGTGCGGCTCGATGTAGCGACCAACGAAGCGGCCTTGGCGAGCGCAAAGGCACAGCACGATGTACGGCGCAGCGAGCGTGCAAGTGTAGCTGCCCGTCTCATAAATCCATCGACGGCCACTTCGGCGGAGACAAGCTCTGACTGCTGCATTCAGCTACGTGCACCTGCGACAGGGGTCATACTGAAGATCATCCAGGATAGCGAAGCCGTGGTCACACCGGGTACACCGTTGATTGACATCGGCAATCCGATCGATCTCGAAGTGGTGGCGGATCTGCTGTCCACCGACGCGGTCCAGATAAAAGTCGGCGCGCCGGTGCGGATCGATGGTTGGGGTGGTCGTTCAATTGAGGGGCGAGTGGTTAGGGTCGATCCGGCAGGTTTTCTCAAGGTCTCAGCGCTAGGCATAGAGGAGCAGCGAGTCCGCACGACGATTGATTTTTCTGGTCCTCCCGAAGAATGGTCCCGGCTCGGGCACGACTATCGAGTCATTGTGCACGTCACCGTGTGGGCAGGGGATGTGCTGAACGTCCCCGTGGCTGCACTCTTTCGCCAGGGCGAGCAGTGGGCCGTTTACTTGGTGAATAACGGTCGTGCGCAAGTGACCGAGGTGACGATTGGTCATCGAAACAACCGGATCGCGGAAGTCGTTTCAGGCCTATCGGCGGGGGGCAGGGTGGTCTTGCACCCCAGCGATAGGATTAGCAGCGGGGTTGCGGTCGCACCGCGCGAGACGCACTAGCAAACGAAGATGACAAGCGACGTGGTGATAGTTTGTTGGCTTAACCACGCTCAATATCCTCTGCTTTTGGTCATAAACGGATATCTCTGCGTGATGTCAGCTCTTGCCTTAAAACCGGACATTGGTCGGCGGCTCATGCCCGGCGGTATTTGCTATTAAAAGGTGAGACGTTGTTACCGTCGCGGTAATTTGGCGGCTGTCAGCCGCTCACGGTGTTACCTTCGCACATTTACACGGATCGGTATGACAAGGTGGCCCGGACGGCGTCGGGGGTTAAAGCAAACGTTTGCAAGCCTTTCAAAACCCACCATCACACCATCGCGGCGACGGTAACCTCACGAGGTAACTGTGCGATGGTGTTATGGTTGGTGGCCTCGCAATGCTGGAGGCTGTAAACCCGCTTCGCATCAATGTGGTCGCCGGTGACGTAACCCCGCAACGTATTGGTTTGAGGGCTTTATGCCTCGCTAGTGAGCAGAGGACACAAAAACCCCGGCCGATGCCAGGGCTTGGATGTTCATTTAACCAGTTTTGATCTCGATCTTTTTCTCGGGCTTGATTGCCTCAGGCTTCTTGGGAAGCCTCACCGTGAGTACGCCATTCTTGAAGCTTGCTTCGATCTTGTCGGTGTCGACGCCCTCCGGCAGTGCGAAGTGGCGCTCGAAGGAGCCGATATGGCGCTCATGGAGATAGTAGTCCTTTTTCTTCTCCTCCTTCTCTTCCTGCTTCTCGCCTTTGATCGTCAGGCCGCCTTGGGCGAGTTTCACCTCAATATTTTTCTCGTCGATCCCCGGAAGATCGGCAGTGAGCTCATAGGCGTTATCCGTCTCGACAACGTCGACAGCAGGAGCGCCACCCCATTTCAGCTGACGCCGCCAGAACGGCTCGACATCGAAAGCCGAACGCCGGAGCGGGCGCCAGATATCCCGGTCAAAATCCTCAAAAAGTCGGTCGACCTCACGGCGCAGGCTTTCGAACGGACGCCATGTCTGCGACTCGGTCGAACGCTCAGGGGCCTTCTCCTCTGTTACGGGCACTTTGCTTGCAGTTTCGTCCATTTCCCATCCTCCTCTAGGATTGGAATATCCGTGACCATTGAAGAATATCTGTATTGCGCCTAGCCAAAATCAAGTCGAGGTTCCGGAGGCATGAAGTTTGCGGAACTGCACGCTAACGGGTAGTGAGCATTAACGTCCCGCACTTGCTCTTTAACGTCCCGCACTTGCTCTTTCTTGCTGGCAACTCGTTCAACTGTGCCTGATTACACGATCGAACGATCAAAAGCTCAGATCGCGTGGCTCGATGAATAAGGATCGGGAGCGGGCGAAGCTCAGCGGGGTTTTAGGTCAACCCGCAAGCAACAGCACCACGCCCAACACAGTGAGCGCCACTCCGATTGCAAGCCCTGGCCCGCCTTCGATCTTCCCCTGCAACAACTTTGAGCCAACGATGGTCACCAGCGGATAGGTGGCGACCAGGGGCGCAACGAGGGCGACCGGTCCGTTGGCCAATGCGGCATAGAGCAGAAGCACCGCCAGCCCGTTGAGCACGCCGATGAGTACGAACCACAGGTGGCCGCGCAGCGGCGCGATAGCGAGAAAGCGTCCACTTTGCAGCCTACTCGCGCCAACGATGATCAGCGAGGAGACGATGTAGCTCGTCAGCACCGCCGCGAACGGGCTCGGCCAGATTACAAGGCCGACCTTGACCGACGGCTGGATGAACCCGCGCACTGCCGCGGCGACCAACGGCAGAAGCAGCGCCCACGAGCGCCAATGCGCGATGCCCTCACGACCTCGGGTCATACTCAGGATGACTACGCCCGCGACGGTCACTAGCAGGCCGCCGATATGGGCAAAGATTAACGGCTCGCCCAATATGACCACAGCAAAACCAACCGCGAACAGAGGCGCAAGATTTCCGAGGGCGCTGGTGATTACCGGTCCAAGCGCACGGTTGGCGGCGAAGGTGAGCAACGTCACCGCCGCCGGATAAAGGAGCCCAACCGCGGCGTAGATCGGCACTGCCGCCCAGATGATGGGGCGGCCACCGAGCACGATCGGAGCGATCGCAATAAACAGCAGCGTGGAGGAAGGGATGCTGATCGCCGCGCCAGAGAGCGGCGGGATATAACGCAGTCCGATATGCGTCAGCACCAGCGCGACCCCAAAGCACAGGGCCGAGGTGAAGGCGAGGACAACGGCGGCCCCGGTCATTGGGACATCCCGATCTGCGGAGACTCATTTTTGTGGTGCTGATCGACCTCCGCAAGGCCAACGGGGCGGAGGGACAGTGAACTCAAATCCACCTCCAGCGGGACGCACCCGAGCGGATCAGGAGCGTTACCTCAAGGTAACTCCTCGTTTTTGAGGTCAAGGCATATCGTGACAGCGATCGGATTAACTTGTCATTGATTAGTGGACCTGCGGATTCAGATATCCGAAAAAAGATCTATTCGCTAGCAAACGAAAATCCGAAGGTCTTCAAAGGACTCGTAAAGCCGATGGACGCTAAATGGGCAACTGTGTATGCACGGAATTTGTTGACAGCGAAGGAGGCGGACGGGATGGAGCAGCTCGAAGAAAAGGAGACTAAAATCAAAGCGATCTGGACTGAGTTTCTTGCTCAGGATTTGCCAGAACTGAAGCGGCTCTTAAAATCTGCCAAGTCTGCCGCCTTTGAGGCGTAAAATGTAGGGTCGAACACTTATAGTCAGGAGATAACCATGGCAGGCGGCGACAACCTTTTTCCCCTCACTGAAATGATGACACAGGGTATTGAGCAAACACGCAAGGCAATGGAGAGCTATCTTGATTTCTTCCAAAAAAACATAAAGGCCCCGTCATTGCTTGATTCCGATCTGAATCAAAAAATGAAAACTTACATGGAGCAAAATATTGCCGCTGCTTCTGAGTTTACACAGAAAGCAAGCCAAGCAAAGGATTTCCAAGACTTCTGGCGGATTCAGACAGAGTTTATGGAAGCGCAATGGAAGGCTTTTACTGAGCAGACGAAAGAGCTAACCGAGTTAGCGACTAAAAGTGTGACGAATGTGATGAAGGGTTTGTCCTCTTAGGTGAGTTGCTTTCAATAATCGCTGACGGCTTCTCATGACCTGACAACCACTTCTGGGGCTTGTCACTCGCTTAGCGCTTGCGTGGACGACATGAAGCGTTTTTACGAACCCGATCTAACCAGCAATCCAGATAGTCCGTTTATACGTGACGGCGACGGCAAACTTGTGCGCCGCTCCTACTGGATGGATATGGATGATCGGACGTTTGTAATGGTGATGACAAAGGGAATTGGCGCACATCTAACAAATGATGAGAAACGGGCGCATCTGGCGGACCTGCGCCGTGGGCATCTCATTGATCAAGTATGTGTTCAGGAGATACTTCCTCCCGAAAAGTGACAGGCAGAGTGTGCAGAGCGCATCACAGTGTCCCAGCTCACTGCCGATGCGAGGCGATCCGTTGAGCAGGTCGAACGGCTCCATGGCTCGATCCAGCCAGCCTTGATGCGGGTATAATGATTGCCTCGCAATCCTTACGCGGCGCCCTTATGCCTGATGGTCTTTCCGCCCTTTGTTTCGCTCCAGGAAAAAATGAACGTATTGCTGTTTATGGTGAGGGGATTCACTGCGCCACTCAACAGCAACCGAGCATCCCGCGTATCGTTTACACGTCCGTTGGCTGTGGACCGTGATAACCATCAGCGATAATGATGTCTGCCACAGCACTGCCCTTACGGATTTCAATTGCTTTGGCGTACTCGGGGGAGTGATAGCACTCAAGTGCAGTTGCATAGTCCTTGAATTCGACGACCACAATGCGTGTTCGTCCAGCACCTTCAACCACCTCAGACTTGCCTCCGCGTATGAGGAATCGAGCACCATACTTGCGGAATGCATTGCGGTTTTCAGCAAGGTACAGCTTGTAACTCTCGGGGTTGCTCACATCGACCGACACGATCCAATATCCCTTTGCCATTACATTCCTTTCAGCTTCGCCTGCTCGCCGCGCCGCCCGAAGCGGCTCTATAAACTCGATTATTTGGACTGCAGCAGTTCCAATGTGCGGGGGTCCGACTCGCCATTGTAGAATTGCTGCAAAGCCCCCGCGAATAACGAACGGTCGGATTTATCGGTGGCGACTTCATAAAACAGGGTAAGGCAGGACCAAAACTTGAAATCATCGGGCGATCCCAAAATTTCCAGCGCCGACTTCCCCTTGTGACGTACCATGAGGCGCACATCATGGCGCAAGCGGTCCCCAAGAATAGGATCAGCCAGATAGCGCCTAGCCTGATCCATATTATGGAGGGCGTATCGCTGAGCCATGGCGCTATGCCCCAAACCGGAAAGTTGTGGAAAGATGAACCACATCCAGTGGGTCTGCTTGCGTCCGGCAGTTAGTTCTTCAACGACCTGACGATAGACTTGACCCTGGGCGTCCACGAAGCGAATGAGATCAGCCTCGGTCACAGATAGCTCCAAAATTCGTTTGCTTGATTAGCAGATCAATCTGTCAGACGAGCATTCAATATTTTCAATCTTTACAAGCGCAATGCCTAGGTTCATTTAGGCGCGGTCGTCTTTATCGAATCCAAACAGCGGACGTCCTTGGGCTGGCAGGCAATGCCAATGTTGGAGCAAGCAAGTTCAGCTCCCACGTCACGTTTGCAAATCACGCAGTCGTCCGTCCAAGACGTACAAGATTTGTTACTGTCACTGTAACTGCGTCTGGGTCAGCAGGTCGGAATAGAAGCTAAGCTGAAGCACAGCTCATCTGTCATACGCAGTAATTCGAGCGCCAATTCCTGATCCGACAACAGCAGCTTTGCCCGCGTATCCGCCGGAATCACCTTTGAAGAATGGGGAATATGAACAACCCAGGCATCAGCCAAAATTGCGTGAGAACATTCTGTCTCAGACTTTCTCGTTTCGCAGATCTCTTGCGATGATGTTTTATAAACGCATCGGCGGTTCGCACAAAGTCGCGGGCTTGGCAGATCCTGAGAGCACCCTATAGGACTTCAACGTGCGCTGCGACACTGATGGGAACGCCGTTACATAGTCAAAATTGTAACTGTGATATTTTCCAATTTCACCGCGGAGCGCTGATCAGGTCGAATGTCCGCTTTGGGTTTTGACTGTGTGAAAACCCTAGTCGAAGTTCGCCACACCATCCAAGCCAATCCACACAACCTCGGCGTGGATTATTGCAGTCCCGTTGAGGCGGCACTCTCGACAATCAGCGGATAGCCTTTCGTCAAAGAAACGTTTGCCGCCTAAGCGATGTACGTCTTTAATTTGGTTCGAATTATTGCTTCATCATCGCTCTGATTACGTAGCAATCGCTTTGATGAGTTGTACGGGAACATACGAAAATCTAATTCGATCAGGTTCAGTCCGTTTTTGGGCAATATACGTCGTCGAATTTTGTCATATGCCTTGCGCTGTTTCCCGCGTGTACATCCGCAAGGCATTTCCTTGTTGTCCCACCAAGGCACCGGCTCAATGTGCTGCCGTTCGTGGTACTCAATTACGAGCTTTAAGCTCGGATAAAATGCATCGACGGGTAATTTACTCCTGCGTCCCGAGTTTCGACTCTTATGGCCAACCAAAAACGGAAACCGTTTGTGTCGTTTCGCCGTTTGACCGAGTACTTTGTCGCACAGAGCGATGATATAGTCTTCGTCCTTTGGCATTGAGTTATTTTACGCGGCAACGTTTTATTGCTAATAACAAAAATCACCCTTGACCTCCTAGAGGTGGAGCGGTGCAAGGTGCTCGCTGGGTATTTCTGCACCTCTTCCATCAGCACCGTCGCATTCGCTTGAGCGCGCAGGATGTACCGAATTGGCCAGGCCACATCGGCCGGCGACAGCGCCGCGGTCGCAACCTGATAGAGCAGCGGCTGGAAGCAATGATAGTTCTGGCGATCGACCACGACGATATCGGCGGGTGTGCGTCGCAGCGTC
>JBARNC010000213.1:0-2787 GCA_049802775.1 Pseudolabrys sp.
ATGATGGAAGGGCCCTGGTGCCGATTCCGAAGAGAAGCACGAGCCCGTGAGTGACATCGACACTGTCGTGATGGATAGTCTGAAAGCGCTTGACCCCAACCGGCCGATTAGAGAAGCGGACATAGGCAAACCCCTTCTAAGTGCTATGCTTCGTATGTCCTGTGCGTTCGTGCCGGAGACGGCGATGAGGCGGCGGGAATTTATCAGGTTTATCGGTAGTGTCGCGGCGGCATGGCCGCTTGCAGCGCGTGCGCAGCAATCCGCGATGCCGGTCATTGGGTTTCTCAACGCCGCTTCTGCCAAGGGCTATGCGCGACAATTGTCAGCCTTTCTCAAAGGGCTGAGCGAAACCGGTTACGTCGATGGCCGCAACGTTGCGATCGAATACCGCTGGGCGGAAGGCCAACTCGATCGGTTGCCGGCGATGGCGGCTGATCTGGTTCGCAGACAGGTGGCCGTGATTGCCGCGACCAGTACACCGGCGGCGCTTGCGGCAAAGGCGGCGACCACAACCATTCCAATCGTCTTCGAAATGGCCGACGACCCGGTTCGGCTCGGCCTCGTCGCCGGACTTAGCCGGCCCGGCGGCAATGTTACGGGCGTGACCAATGCGCACGTGGAGATAGCGCCGAAGCGGCTGCAATTATTGCACGAGTTGGTTCCCACGGTGAGCGTCATAGCCCTGCTCGTCAATCCAGCCAATTCCACTGTTGCCGCGACCTACACGAAGGAGGTGCAGGCGGCAGCTCGTACCCTTGGACTGGAGCTCCATGTCCTCAATGCCAGCACCGAGCGTGACTTCGATGGAGTCTTCGCAAAGCTGATCCAATTGCGAGTGGGTGGGCTGGTGATCGGCCCCGATCCATTCTTTTCAAGCCGGAGCGAACAGCTCGCCGCACTGGCTGTCCGCCACGCGGTGCCAACGATCTACCAAAATCGCGAATTTGCCGTGGCCGGAGGTCTGCTGTGCTACGGAGGGGACGTTACCGTCGCATATCGCGTAGCCGGCAACTATACCGGCCGGGTTCTCAAGGGCGACAAGCCCGCTGACCTACCAGTCCAGCAAAACACTAAAGTCGAGCTGATCATAAACCTCAAGACCGCCAGGGCGCTCGGCCTCAACATCCCCAACACGCTAATCGGGCGCGCGGACGAGGTGATCGAATAAATGGCGGAATGTCTGCTATTGGCACAAAGCGGACATGCGCTTGCAATGCACATGTCCGCTATTGGGGGTAAAGCGGACATGACTTATTGCGGCGCACATGTCTGCTTATGACCCAAAGCGGACATCACGAACAACTGGCACGCTACGGCTTGATGATCCCCAGAGTTAAGCAAAGAGCTCAATTACCATGCGGAACGACCGTCGCGGGCCACCGCGATAAGCGTGGGACTTCTTGGCTTTGACTCCCGTCGCATAGATATCGCCCCTGGGAATGGCGGAATCCAGTTATCGACGCTGACGATTTACGCCACCAACAGTGACGGAAAAAACTCTTTCACCACCTTACTTTCAATCTCGGACTCGGCATCGGCAGACATAAACGCCTCAGTTTCGAATCGATTTCCGCATTTCCAGCAGGACCAAAAATCGAGGACGAGTCCATCGTTAACATATTCGGACCAGTCAGCGACGATCAGGGTATTGCCACATTTATCGCAGGTCATGAGCGCCTCCTTGATTTTATTGTTATGTGAAAAAGAGGAGCGCTTTCAGGACTCGGGTCAGAGGCTGCTATTTTAGATGGGCGTTCCTAGACACACTGCCCGAAGGCGCCCGCTCTTTTTGCACATCGAAGAAACCGAAGCTCCTCACGCAACAAGCTTCTTCAATATTTGCTGGAAGAAGAACAAGGAAACGCTAACTAGTCATTGACTTGAATCAGACAGTGTTACTTCCGTTGTTAGGCGATATCAAAATTCGTCCGCCCACGTTGATTTCAGCCCGTGACGGTTTGTCCGCCAATGACCCAAAGCGGACATTGCGCAGCTATTAATGTTCAGCGTCCTTCAGTTCGCTACGGTTGATTCGCGAGCGGCGATGTCCCTCGCCGGCGCGACGCGCCAGCATACTAGTCGGGTCCCGCCACAGCGGTTCGGAAGAGGCATCGCGCAAATCAGTGCGCGTCAGCCCGATATCAGCCAGCGTCCGGTCGTCGAAGTCGGCTAGATGCGCGAGCTCGCGGCGATGTTTGATGGCGACAACCAGCCGCCAGATCCCCATTGCCGAGGCCGCGAATGCGTGGCCGATCGGTGCGAAAGACGCCGCGGTGATGTTCTCTCTCGTTGCGATTTTCGAGGTCATCGGAACTCCGGAGCATGATCCCGAGAGGTTGGCACCGCTTTTCGGAAAGACCATGCTCAAGCCATATGGAGGACAATGGTGATGTGGGGTGCGCATGGACACCCGATTTCCCCACCCGATATCTGCCGATGGTGCCCCCGGCAGAACAGGCAGTCCGCTATTGGCACTTAGCGGGCAGGCTGCTCACCGGGCGGAATGTCCGCTTTTGGGGGTAAAGCGGACATGCCTTTTTGCACTGCAAATGTCTGCTTTTGACCCAAAGATGGGGTAATCGGCCGGCGTTGTTGTGGATAGCTGAAGATTTTGGGTGCTGCGCTTCAGGCTGATGGTGAAAACGAGGTCCGTAGTTACAGCCCCAAGCATCAGAAGGAGAAGCGCAGCATGGACCATTTTGCTGGACTGGACGTTTCAGTCAAGGAGACGAGCGTCTGCATTGTGGATGATACAGGCAGGCTCGTGCGGGAAGTGAAGGTGGCGAG
>JBARNC010000214.1:0-60299 GCA_049802775.1 Pseudolabrys sp.
TACTCGGCGGACGTAGGCAGGTTGTCGAACATCACTTGCACCTGCCCGCCGAGCAAGTCGGTCAACGCAAGTGCTCCCCCGCGATACGGCACGTGAACTAGGTCGACGCCGGTCATCATTTTGAACAGCTCGCCGGACATATGGATCGTGGACCCATTGCCGGAAGACGCCATGTTAAGCTTGCCGGGATTGGCCTTGGCATAGGCAATAAATTCGGGAACCGTCTTTACCGGAACCGATGGGTGGACGACGACGACGTTGGGAAAGCGGATGATGCTCGCGACCGGGGCGATGTCACGGATAAAGTTGTAATTCAGCTTGTCATAAAGTGTCGCGTTGATGGCGTTCGCCGGAGCAGCGAGGAAGAGCGTGTAACCGTCAGGCGCCGCACGCACGGCCGCTTCGGTGGCGAGATTGGTGCCTGCGCCGGGCCGGTTTTCGATAACGAATGGCTGGCCGAGCCGCTCGGAGAGCCATTGACTCATCAGACGCGCGGTGATGTCGGCCGAGCCGCCGGGCGGATAGCCAATGATTAATCGGACTGGCCGTATTGGATAGGCTTGCGCCATCGCGATACGTGAGAGGGTCGGGAAAGCGACTGCCGCACCCAACAAACGCAGAAATTGACGGCGTGGAAATTTCATGGCGTTCCCTTTCAGAATGCGAGGCAGCTTAGTCCTGCTATCATGTTGATCACCTTGATGATTGGCCAATATGAACTGCCCGATCAGGGTGGACTGACGGAGAGGGTACAGCGCGTCCTAGCGCGTGAGAATAAGGGCCACGCTCAATGTTGCCTCCTGGCACAAAGCGGACATCGCCAGCCGATAGAATTCCCTGACGCCAATAGTCCCTGTTCCGTAGAGTAGGGAATTCGCATCGGAAGCCCTGTAATGACGCAATCATTTACAGTCTCCGGCGCCCCGAAGCTGCAATTTTGCAAATTCCCTGTAAAATTCCTGTTAGCAGGGAACAGGGGCCATCTGCACTGCTGCGGCAGCCATCAAGTCCAGCCTCTTCATGCACTTAGGCCATTGCCAGGAATAAGCCCGCCAACGCGGCGGACAAATTGTCTCTGAGTCACGGGACAGCGGGTTGGAAATCTTCGCTCGCAATTTGAAATATTTCTAAATTTCGGAGAATACGGCCGGAGACTAGTTCGATGCCGAGTGCGTGACCGGGCAAGCATTCAACGACGGATACGAAGGTTGCACTTGCCCTTGAAGTGGCCAAGTACTTTCACCGGACCTTACTCGGAGCTAGACGCATAATCACAAGTTACGGAACATGGTGTGCATGCTTTTTCACGAGGCTGGGGTCCAAGTGCAACCCTTGCCTGGCGGTCAACGTTGCGGATCAGACGGCTCGGCCCGCTTTGCACCTTGAAACAAACGCTTGGCAGCACCAACGCCGATAACAATGCAGAGCACCGCGCCGAGCGCGAGATAGAGTCCGCCTGAATCAAGCAGAACCTGAAATGATTGCCCCATTTTCTGTGGCTTCCTTCTCCTTGAGCCGAGTCCGCATTAGAGCTTTGTCGAACATTACATCTTAAATGTTCGTCTAGGCTTGCTTTTTCGTAAAGTTTCGGCATGAAGGCAGCCGTATTGTGACGCGTTGCCAGGAAGGCGAGAGCGAAATAGTATGGAAATTGAGATTGTAGGGGCGTCGAAATCCATGCAAAAGGACATAAAAGTAGCAGTTGCCGGTGTCGGCAATTGCGCGAGTGCATTGGTGCAGGGCGTGGAATACTACCGCGATCGCCAAGGCGTTGCGCTTGAAGGCATCATGCGTCACTCCATCGGCGGCTATAAATGTAGCGACGTCGAGTTTGTCGCGGCGTTTGATATAGACCGGCGCAAGGTCGGTCACCCGCTGGAGGAGGCGATTTTTGCAAAGCCAAACTGCACCCGCATCTTTCAAAGCGCTTTACCGGTTTCGAACGTCGTCGTTCAGGCTGGTCCGGTACTCGACGGGGTTGCAGCGCACATGGCCGATTATCCCGACGATGCTGCCTTCCGTTCCGCCGACCTCGAGCCGACCGATGTTGCCGCGGCGCTGCGCGCGTCGGGTGCCGAGGTTTTGGTATGCTATCTGCCGGTCGGTTCAGAGCAGGCGGTGAAGCATTACGCCCAGGCTTGTCTAGATGCCCGCGTTGCCATGATTAATTGCGTTCCCGTGTTTCTTGCCTCGGACCACACCTGGGCGCAAAAATTTCGGGACGCTGGCGTCCCGATCATCGGCGACGATATCAAAAGCCAGATTGGAGCGACCATCGTACACCGGGCATTGGCGCGGCTGTTCGCCGACCGAGGGGTTGGGCTCGATCGGACTTATCAACTCAACACTGGAGGCAATACCGACTTCCTCAACATGTTAGAGCGAAGTCGTTTGGAGTCAAAAAAGATCTCCAAGACTGAATCCGTCCAATCGCAGCTGGACGAACGGCTCGACGCACGGGACATCCACATTGGACCGTCGGACTACGTGCCGTGGCAGCAGGACAATAAGATCTGCTTCATCCGCATGGAGGGGCGCGGCTTCGGGGACGCGCCGATCGAATTAGAAATGCGGCTGTCGGTTGAGGATTCGCCGAACAGCGCAGGCGTCGTCATCGATGCCATCCGCTGCGTGAAGCTGGCGTTGGAACGCGGCGAAGCTGGTCCGTTAGTGGCACCATCGGCCTATTATATGAAAAGCCCACCGCGGCAATTCCGCGACAGCGTTGCGCTCGAGGCCTGCAACGGCTTCATCGATGGCCGTAACTTCGATCTTCCTGCGGAGGCGGCGCTCGATGCAAAGATTATAGTCCGTCCGGGCCGGACCTAGTAGGTTCGCAAATCCTGCTCGCCGTATTTTGGGGAGGATTTCTGAGCCGGCGCATAGCGGATGACGGAGCCAATCAAAACGTTGCTCTTCGACTTTGGTGGTACGCTCGACGCGGACGGCGTGGCGTGGAAGGAACGCTTCCACGCACTTTACCGGGCTGAAGGGTTAGATATGGCTGCCGATGCGTTCGCGCCTGCCTTCTTCGCCGCCGATAATCAGCTTGTGGGGGGTCTGCCGCCCGCAACCGACCTGTCGGGAACAGTCCATGCGTTGGCCGCCAACCTCGAAGCCGAACTGGCGCGCCGCAGTACCGGAACTGGCGAAGCCGGAACTGTCAATGAGCTGACCAATGACAATCGCGGTCGGCGCGTAGCATCGCACTTCCTATCTGAAGCCTCGGCCGCTTTCGCTCGTAATTGGCCGGTCTTGGAGGCGTTGAAGGAGCGCTATCGACTTGGCATCGTGTCGAATTTTTATGGGAATCTTGAAGCGGTGTGTCATAGCGCTGGCTTAGCCCCTCTTTTCGCAGTCATGGTGGATAGCCACCGCGTCGGCGCTAAAAAACCTGATCCGGCGATCTTTCATGCGGCCCTCGAGACGCTTCGTGCACGGCCCGAGACAACCATATTCGTGGGTGACTCATTACAGCGCGACCGCGAGGGTGCTCGACGCACCGGCATACGCTTCATCTGGATCGCGCCCGAGGATGTCCAGGCCGCCGAAACTAAGGCGTCGGCGGGGCCGCCCGTTCATGCTAGCGTGACTGAGTTGCGTGATCTCATGAAGATTTTGAGATGACAATAATATCGGCGGGTCCGATCCTCCAAGGAGGCATTATCGCCGCCGGCGTCGGGAGCCGCTTGCGGGCCGACGGGTATCGCGTCAGCAAACCGATGGTGCCGGTCGCCGGACGCCCCCTCATCGACTTAGCTCTTGATCGCTTCCGCGCTGTCGGGATTCGCCGATTGACCATCATCATCAACGACAGGAGTGACGATTGCCGGCAATGGTTGAGCGACCATGGTCGAGATTTCGATCTCGACATAATTGTACGCGCGACCCCGTCGTCCTACGCGAGCTTCCAGCTCGTCGTCGACCGGCTAGCCCGCGCGCCGGCGGTGATCACGACGATCGACGCAATCATGCCAGTCAACGATTTTCTCACTTTTGTGAAATCGGCCACGGGCCTCACGAAGGACGCAGTGGTCCTCGGGCTGACCGATTATGTCGATGACGAAAATCCGCTCTGGGCCACGTTGGACGCCGCGGACGGCCACATTCGCCAGCTCGGCGGCAATGTTGGCACCCATGTGACAGCCGGCCTCTATTGGTTGCCGGCGCAGCGGCCGGCGGAGCCCGCGATCGGCTTCGCACGGCTCCGCGACTATCTCGGGTGGCTGGTTGCTGAGCACCAGCCGGTTTACGGCATCGTTCTTCCCCGCGTGTTCGACATTGACCGGGCGCGCGACATCGTGGCAGCCGAATTGGCGGGACTCGGTCATGAGCTTGGAAACTCTGACGCATGAGCGCGGGCAAGATCTGCTGGGGAGTTTACCGCGAGTTGGCACACTCGCCTGGGCGTGTCGACGACGACAGCGCAATCATGAAAAGTGTCGGGGAGGCTTTGGCGGCGCGGGGCTTTAGTGTCGAGCTTGTCGCCGCCGACGCCGAGTTCGAGACCCGTGGCGCCAACATATTTGTGATGTGCGAACGTGGTGCAGTCATTGATCGTCTCAAGACCGCGGAGAAGGCGGGCTCAGTCGTCGTCAATTCCCCCGATGCAATTCGCAACACCTATCGCCATCGTATGGTCGAGCTCTTCGCACAACACCAGGTTCCGGCGCCCGCCAGCCAGATCGTCGCCAGCGATGCGAGGAAGCCGCGACCAGCTGCCGGAGTGTGGGTCAAGCGCTACGACTTCCACGCGACCCAATCCTGCGATGTCATATACGCTGCTTCGGAGCATGGGTGGCTCGCGGCATTGGATCGATTCGCCAGGCGCGGCATCCCATTTGTTGTCGCCCAGGAGCACGTGGCGGGCGATCTCGTCAAATTCTACGGTGTGAGAAACAGCGCGGTGGCGATGGATGCCAATTGGTTCGAATGGTTCTACCATCGCGACAAAGGAATGCTGGGTCATTCTTTCGAAGTTTCGCGCCTCCGTCAGGCTGCGTTCGGCGCTGCAGCCGCGCTGGGGCTCGAGATTTTCGGCGGCGACGCCATCATCCAGGCCAACGGCGAACCGATGATCGTCGACATCAATGCCTGGCCCAGCTACGCGCTGTATCGCGATCGGGCGGCAGAGGTAATTGCGGACCACCTGACCGAGCGCTTCCAGCGACGCCCGCGTATCGTAACCTCAACGAGGAGTTGATCCATGAATGGCGCACCTCCCCGCAATATCGCACCGGTGCCCCCAGACCATGCTCAACGCCGCACCGTGCCCGGCCCCAGATCCAAAGCGATTTTCGATCGCGAGGCCGAGGCGATGGCGCCGGGGCTGCAATCGATCGCTCTCTATTCACAAATCGTCGTTGACCGCGCCAAGGGTTGCACGATTATCGACGTCGATGGGAACGAGTACCTCGATTTCATCGCTGGTATTGCGGTCGGCAGTCTCGGCCACTGCCATCCCCACTACGTTAAACGTCTTAGGGAACAACTCGAGCGTGTCACCCTCGGCAGCTTCACGACCGAGACCCGTGCGTGCTTTCTCAATCTAGTCAGTGGGTTGTTGCCGGAAGGTATTACCCACATCCAACTGTTCTCAGGTGGCGCAGAAGCGGTTGAGGCCGCCTTCCGTCTTGCCAAGTCGGTCACCAAGAAATTCGAGTTTGTCGGATTCTGGGGCGGCTACCACGGCAAGACCGCAGGTGTTATCGGCCTTCTCGGCGGCAGCTATCGCAACCACCAAGGGCCGTTTCCGCCCGGGATGCACCTGTCGCCTTATGCCAACTGCTATCGCTGCCCCTGGAAGCTTGAATATCCGTCTTGCGGCCTCGCTTGTGCGGAACATCTGCGCAACGTCATCAAGAACGATACGCAGGGCGAGGTTGCGGCGATCATCCTGGAGCCAATGCAGGGTACGGCGGGCAACGTCATCCCGCCCGACGACTTCATTCGCGCCGTACGGGAAATCGCAGATGAATTCGGCGCGCTGCTCATCGCAGATGAAATCCTGACCGGCTTTGGCCGAACAGGAACGATGTGGGCGTCCGAACAGTTCGACCTCAAGCCCGACGTCATGACAATCGGCAAGGGCATAGGCGGCGGCTTTCCCCTGAGTGCCGTCGCGTCGTCGTTTGAACGCATGTCCGCCAAGCCATTCGGTGAACCGAGTGGGAGCTCGTCCAGCTACGGCGGAAATCCACTTGCCGCTGCCGCTGGCTTGGGTGCCGTCGAGGCTATCCTTGGTGAAAAGCTGGTCGAAAATTCGGCCCGGGTCGGTGCCCTAATGCTCGACGCGCTTAACGGACTACAGAACAAATACCGTTTTATCGGCGATGTGCGTGGACGTGGTCTGATGATCGGCGTTGAAATGGTTGCCGATCGCACGACCAAGGTGCCGCTGGATAAGACCATCACCCGCGCACTTTTCCACGAGGCGCTAGAGCGTGGCTTAATAACGATGTCGTATTCACACGTTATCCGCATTAATCCGCCTCTGGTTATCAGCGAAGACGAAGCGATGCGCGGCATCGATATCCTCGACCAATCGTTCGCCGCTATCGCGCGCCAATTTGGACTCGACTGAGGCGGCGACGCGTGCTGCGGGGCGCATTTATTGGTTTCGGAAACGTCGCGGCCAAAGGTCATCTGCCCGGCTGGCAATCTCGCAATGATGTTGGGATCGTCGCTGCGATCGATGCCTTTGCGGCGCGCCGCGCTGTCTTTCTCGGAGCGTGTCCCGAAGGGCGGTGGTACGAAAGCGTGGACGACTTATTGTCTGGCGAAACGCTCGATTTCGTAGACATCTGCACACCACCGGGCAGCCATGCAACGCTCATCAAACAAGCGCTGGACGCGCGTGTCCACGTCCTCTGTGAGAAACCCTTGGTTACCCGGGTGGAAGATGCGCAGATGGTAGCGGCGGCTGCGGCGCGCGCTGGGCGCATTGTGCACACGGTTCACAATTGGCTCAAGGCGCCGATCTGCCTCAAGATCTCAGCGCTGATCGCCGAAGGCGCGATTGGCACCGTTCGATCTGTCCGTTGGCGGACTTTGCGCACTCAGCCTGCGGTCGCGTTCACCCTTGACGACGGCAAAAACTGGCGCGTTGATCCAGCGATAGCAGGCGGCGGTATCCTATTCGATCACGGTTGGCATGCCCTTTATTGCATCTTGCGCTGGGCCGGTATTCCCCGCGGCATTGCCGCCCAGCTCGAGACGCGTCGCTTTCACGAATGGCCGCTCGAAGACACGGCAACTCTGACTCTGGAGCTGACTTGTGGCAGCGGCCACATCTATCTGACCTGGGCCGCCAACGAGCGCTCCAATCACATCGAGATCGAAGGCGAGCAAGGCCACATCAATGTCGTCAATGACAGCGTTATTATCAGTTCGAATTCGACGCAGCGCCGCTGGTCCTGTCCGCCATCCCTATCCGAAGGGTCGCATCATCCCGATTGGTTCGTCGGAGTGGTCGAAGACTTCCGGATTGCGGCAACGGGCGGCGATAAAGGTAACCTGGACGTGGCGGTGTGGTGTGCTCAGTTGATCGACCTTGCCCAGCAGTCAAGCGCCGCGGGCGGTGCCCAGTTGTCATTCGGCGGCTAGGCACCGGATGTCGTCGGTACGTTCGGAAGCCGCTCGCGCATTGCAAGAAATACCAACAGGAAAAAAAATATCGGTGCACCCAGCGAGGCTAAAAGCAGAAACCAGTTCGACTTGCCGAGCAGCGCAAGGATAAGCACGAGATATATGAAATCGCGGCGCGACGCAGCGTCGAGCAGTCGCGCGAGACGGCGGTCAGGCGTCATGGAAACCGAGGTAAAGAGCGGGCCGCTGTCGTCCTTGACGCGCATCAGTTGCCAATAAACGAAGGCAGCCGATCCCAGATTACCGAGGACCGCCGTGGCACCGAGTAACAATGGCCAGCTCGCGGCGGCAGACAGACTCCAACCGGCGGCCATGCATGCAAAGGTGACGATGTGCACAACATTGTCCCCCCAAAAATCGAGAACCCCACCCCATCGCGATTCTTGAAATCTCAGCCTGGCCAATTCTCCGTCGCATCCATCGAGGATCGAATGTGCGAGGAACAGCAGCGCCCCGATAGTCTGCCAGGGCCAGAGCGCAGATAGAAAAAAGGGCGCACCAAATAAGCCGATGGCAACCGAGACCGTGGTGATTTGATTTGGCCTTATGGCAGTGCCTGCCAGGCGACGCACAATTTGCAAAGAAATAGGCCGCTCGACGTGCCGCGCCATGAACCCGTCAGTGTCCTTGACTAGTGAGCGCAGCAGGCGCCGTTCCGCGACGCGGACGTCCATCGATGTCACCACGACCATCGGATCGATCCCGACCGGAAAGGCCACCGGCGACCCGAAGCGACGAGTCAGTCGATCCTGCACTGCAGCTAAGTCGTATGCTCCGCCTTCCGCGTGCAGCACCGCAAGTGCATCAGGTACCGCCGTCGCAGCGAGCATGACGATCCGATGCGGTACCGCCGCCCAGGCAGCCGGTTGAATCCGCGTCTCGCCCAGCCGTTCGAGCCAATCGGTTTCAGTGAGGATCTCTGCAGGCGCAATGAGGAGCGGCGCCATCTGAGATGGCACGAGGGAAGCGGGAAGGCGACTCCAATCGGGAATCGTAGCGATGCCTGGTAGCGCAACATGATCTCGCGCCAGAAAATATATCTGACCATAGCCGGCGCGACGGGCGGCCATAACCGTGCGTTGCACCAGACCGAGCCCGAGAACCTTTTGATCAGCATACGCCGGTGCGACATAGGGAGGATGGGGCGACGCAACGGAAGCCGGGACCAGGATCAGGATCGGCAGGCCCGGAATTACGGTGTGCGAAACATCACGCTGCATGGATCGATCTCGGCAGGGCTATCTCCAGTTGGAGTAGACAACAGGTGTCGATAGAAGATGACGAAGTGCTGCACCGATCGTATTCTCGCGTAGTCTTCGATGCGAGCCACATGCATACAGGAGCAAAGTCATTCGTATTTCGATGATCATTGCTGCGGCTTTCGGTTTTGCGCTTGTCGTCTACCTGATCTTCGACAGCGGTGCCGGGGAGGTGGCTCGCGCTATGCTGGTCGTCGGTTGGGGGCTGCTCCCGATAACCCTGTTTCATTTTGTTCCTTTGTTTTTCAGCGCTCTCTCATGGCGCGAACTGCTTCCTCTTTCAAGTCGTCCGGATGTCATCAGCATTACCTGGATCCGCTGGATCCGTGAATCCATTAATGCACTGTTGCCGGTCGCCGGCGTCGGCGGCGACATCGCAAGCGCGCGCCTCGCCCACCTGCGCGGTGTCCCGGGCTCGCGAGCGGCAGCCAGCATGGTCGTCGATACCACGGTCGGGGTGGTGACCCAGTTGGTTTTTGTCATTGCGGGGGCGACGTGGCTGACAATCCGCTCGACCGAGCACGCCACGCTTCGGGCGGTGTGGGCGGAATTAATCGGCGTATGCGTATTCATCGTGGCGGTCGGGGCATTCGTGCTTTTCCAGCATCGAAGTATGTTTGGCAGTTTCGTCAAACTGGCTCGCGGCCTATTACCCGCGAAATGGCTATCCAGCTTTGCGGGCAGTGCGTCGGCGATCGACGATGCTGTCATGGCAGCGTACCGTAGCGGTTCTGCCTTCTGGCGCGCTAACCTGTTGCGCCTTGTTGGATGGGCTGCAGGTGCGGGCGAAGTTTGGCTGGTGATGCAGTTCCTGGGTCAGCCTCTCGGTGTGGTTGATGCGTTTATCCTCGAAAGCCTCACCTCCGGAGTGCGTGCGGCTGCATTCATGGTGCCCGGAGCATTAGGTGCTCTGGAGGGCAGCTTTGTCTTATTCGGTGCGTTGCTCGGACTGCCCCCGGAGACAGCACTGGCTATCTCGTTGTCAAAGCGAGTGCGCGAGTTGGCTCTTGGTCTGCCCGGCCTGCTTGCTTGGTATTGGGTCGAAGCGCATTATCTTGTACGCCGGAACGAGGAATAGGCGAACTAACTGACGCGTTGTTCGACGGAGCGGAGTTCTCGGCCTCAGCCAGTGAGGTAGCCGGCGATTCGATGTCGCTTGGCAGGCCGATCGATTCACGTAATTGCGCCCGACGCGTCTGGTAATAGCCTGAGCGTAGGAAGCTGTAGAAGTCGATGGACGCGTCTTCGGCGGATTTCAAGTCGCCCAACCTGACCGTTGCATCCAAGGTTGCAGTGGCGATAGCTACGCCCACTTGCGTTCCCATCAACATGCCGAGCGGATCGCCGAAAAGATCGACGGTAGAGCCTACGGCATCGCGGAACGTTGAGGGCCCCAAATAAGGTCGCATCACATAGGAACCCTCGGGGACACCCCAGACGAACAGAGTCTGGCCAAAATCGCCGCTCTCCTGGGGCAGGCCCTCCCGGCTCGCAAGATCGACAAGGCCGCCGAGGCCAAAGGTAGAATTCATAGCGAAGCGGCCAGCGGTATGCAGCGCCGCGTCGAAACGAAGTTGCAGGATATTATTCACGAAAATGCGCGGCTCTTTCAGGTTTGAATTAAAATCGCGCAAGCGGTCATGCACGGGCCGCGGGGTCACCGTCTTGATGACGTCGGCGACCGGGCTCAACACCGCTTGGTTCATCGCTAGGACCTGGCGATTTGTTTCCTCGTTAGGGTCATTGATCGGTAACGATGCGTCCCTGGGCGTCGCCGCGCACCCGCCCACGAGGATGGGTAATACGCATGCAACCGCCCATCTGATCAAAACTTGACCGCAACGCATCTACCTTCCGACCCTCTTGGTTTCCGCACAAGCGCGAGGTCTTGTCGGAAATTCGATGACCAACCGGGGGCGGCATGTCCTTCGACGCAACGCGCCGATCAGATCGAGCCCCGGCTGCAAATTAGCAGAGCCGCTCGGGCATAACTGTTACTTTTTTGCCACAATCGCTACTTTTGAGCCATTAATTGGTGCGTTTTAACCTTGTTCTGCGTTGCCAAGAGGGCTGGTTGGAAAAGAACGGCTGCCGCGAGCGTCGTCAGGAGGGACAGAGCCATTAGCTTACCCATGCTCGAAGTGCCCGGGTGATGCGAAAACCACAGGCTGCCGAATGCAGTGGCCGTCGTGCAGGCGCTAAATAAGATAGCGCGCGTCAAACTCGACTGCAGGAAGTTCGTCTCACCCGAGCGCCACGCCATGATGTAGTAGATCTTGAAGGCGACGCCGACGCCGAGAAGAAGCGGCAACGCGATTATGTTTGCAAAATTCAACTGCAGCCCGATCACCACACAGATCTCGAGTGTAACGACAATGGCGACGAGTAGAGGCACCAGCGTCAGCGCGACATCGATCCAGCGTCGTAACGCGACGAATAGGATCAGCGTGATCGACGCCACCGACCAAATGCCAGCCTGAAGGAAGGCCTTCACGATGGTTGCCGCCGCCTCGATGATAAAGATCGGCTTTCCGGCGGCCTCGGGTGCAACGTTCCGCACTGCTGCGACGAAGCGACGCAAAGTCTCGTTGTCATTGCCATCTCCACTCGGCGTCACCTCGACCCTGATCAGGCCGTCGGCCGAGACCCAGCGCCTGGTCAATGAGAGGGGAAGAGTCTCGATGCTCACATTTTCGGCGGCTAGAAGATCTCTCACCTGGCGGAGCGTAGTCGTCAGGGGCGCGACCAGAACGTGCTCCACTTCATCCCGAGCCGCTGATGGCCCCTTGGCCAGTGCTGCGAGCAGGTCTGCAAGGCGCCGTGCCTGAGTGGCGGCCGGGGCGTTGTCGAGGTCGCTTGCGGCACCAAGCAGGTCATGGGCCGTCTTGTCGATCGCCACCAAAGTTTCGGCTGGCGTCGGTGCGGACTCGATCTGGCCAGGATTAAGAGTATTCCGTAGGAAAAAACTTGCATCGTCGATGATCGCGAGCTTTGCATCCTGATCCTTCGGAACGAAGCTTTGTAGAGTCACCACCCGGGCGACCTCCGGCAGCTGGCGCAAATTTTCTGCGATGGCCGAGGTGCGCGCGTTATTGGTTTCAAGAATGTCTATTGTGTTCGGGCTCGTGTCAGGATCGCCCATCAAGTCGAGCAGTGTCGAGATCGATTCAGTATCCTGGGCTCGCAAATCGAGCGGATTGAAGTCGAAGCGCAAGCCCGCGAGCAGTGGCAAGCCTAGAATTGTTGCCGCTAACGTTGTGCCGACGACCCACTTGCGTTGCTTCTCGAAAAAGCGGTCGACCGGCGCCAGCGCAGCATAACCGATCGCAGCCGGCTCACCGGCAGGTTTGAGCACAGCGAGCAGCGCCGGCAGCAATGTTACGGTCGTCGCGAGCGCGATAATCATGCCCGTTCCGGCGATCAGCCCGAGCTCGGATAGGCCCACATATGCAGTCGGCAAGAATGAGTAGAAAGCGGCGGCGATCGACGTAGCTGCGAGCAAGAGGGGCCCCGCCACCCCGCGCGCTGTCGCCAGAAGAGCTTCTTGGAGGCCGTGGGATGAATACCGTTCGGCCCGATAGCGGACGCTGAATTGGATGCCGAAATCAACGCCGAGTCCGACAAAGAGCACGGCGAACGCGACGGAGATGAGGTTCAGTGCTCCTACCATCCATAGGCCGACCGCGGCCGTTAAAATGAGTCCAATGACGAGATTGAGCAGGACTGCCAGGATGATGCGGGCCTTCTTCAGCGCAAGCCACAATACAAAGACAACAAGAAGAAATGTCACGATGCCGTTCAAGGCGGCGCCGTCAGCAATAGTGGCGAATTCCTCGTCAGAAAGTGCGACCGATCCCGTGAGACGCACCTTTACGCCCCTCTCCGGCGTCAGTCCGAGCTTGGAGACCGCGTCGCGGATGGTTGCAGTCGCCTTGCGTCCGGGCTGCAGATCATCGAAATCCAGTGCAGGTTGAATGTTCACGAAGCGACGAAGCTCTGACGGCTCCGGCGTGCGCCCCGTTATCAGTCTGCGCCAGGAAAAGTCAGGATGCTTTCCGTTCGCTAGAAGTTCCAAGGCATCCGCGATAGCGGTAAACGCCGGCCTGAGATCTTCAAGCTTTGACTTTCCGAGGCGTACGCCCTCGATCGATTGCGACAACGTGCGAAGGATGCCCCGCAGCGTTGGATCGGCTGCAAGCGTCCCGAGAAAGGGCTGAGCTGCGATCAGATCGGTCGCATCGCGGCGCACCTCGTCGAGCGTGAGAAAGAGGATCCCATTTCGGGCGAAGAATTCGCCGCCATCCGGCCGGGTCACGGTGCGGATGACGTCCGAACGAGGCAAGAGATCGTTCACAAGCGCGTTAGCTGCCTCCTCGGCAGCCTCCGGGGTCGTTGCGTCGATGACGGCTATGATCTGGTCGACCCTCCAAGGAAAGGCCCGGTCGAGCGTCATCTCCTGTTGGCGCCACGGCAATGAGCTTGACAGAAGCTTGTTGCTATCGGTCGTAATGGCCAAGTGGCGCGCGAAATAGTCGCCGGAAAGTATAGCCACGATCAGGAAGGCGAGGATGACGAGCCATGAATAGCGGGTCGACAGGCGCACGGCCTGCGTAGTTGTGACGATCGCCAGCTGATTGACGTTCTTGTTCATAGGATTTTGCGAAAAGAGCATAATAATTTCGGACTGTCGCCTACGTTCGCCACTTGACGCGGCCTCAATCCAATTCCAAGAAAGGCCTTAAAATATAAACTTGTAAGCCGCACCCATCGAAAAGCGGCAGCCAACCAGGCGAGTCATCCCCAATCTGAGCGAGTGGACTATCTGCAATGAAGGATTTCAAACTGCGCTTGAGCCTTTCAATCCCTGTTGCGGTCATGATAGCTGTCGTCTTATTCATCCCAATCCCATTGCAGGCTCAATCGCCGAGCCCGGCCGTCATGCATATCCAATCCTATTATCAGCAGTTGATGCCAACGATCCAGCAAGCCGGGAGTCTGAGTGTGCGCGAGCGCGATAAGCGCTTCACACCTCCTATTACCGCCGCTTTCGACCTCGCGACGATGACCAGGTTGGCGGTAGGACCTGCCTGGTCGAGCTTCTCAAGCAGCCAGCAGGCCGCAGTCCGAGATGCTTTCGCCCGCTTCATCATCGCGGACTATGCAAGCCAGGTATCCAACTATTCGGGCGAAAGCTTCGTCGTAGATCCGCAGACGAACCAAGAGGTTCGCGGTGGTGGTGAAATCGTCAAGACGAAGCTGCTGCAGCCCGGTGGACGGACGGTGAGTATCAACTATCTGGTCCGCGGCGGGCGCGTTATCGATGTCTATCTTAATGGAACGATCAGCGACCTCGCGACGCGACGCGACGAATTTGCTTCGATCATCGCTTCCGGCGGTGCGGATGCTTTGATCAAGAGATTGCGTGATCGAACACAGAGTCTGCTTGGAGGCTGATAATCCGGCTCCTTCTTCTGTGGCACTGTTGAGCAGCGAATCTCGACCGTAGCAAGTCAGACACGGCAGTCCGTATGAGCAATAAGGAAAAGGTTCTCGTCACCGGAGCAAGCGGATTTGTCGGCTCGGCCGTCGCGCGCAGACTGGTTGAGTCTGGTTTTTCGGTGCGGGCGCTGGTTCGCGGTACAAGTCCACGCGCGCACCTCGCCGGGTTGGACTTAGAGTTTTTCGAGGGCGACATCCGCGACCGAAAATCCGTCGAGCGCGCGGTGGCGGGCATGCGCTACATTTTTCACGTGGCGGCCGATTATCGCCTATGGGCGCGCGATCCGAGCGAGATTTTTGCCTCCAATGTCGAAGGCACCCGCAACCTCATGGAAGAGGCGATGCGTGCGAGCGTCGAGCGCGTTGTCTACACGAGCAGCGTGGCGACCATCGCCTTGCGATCCGACGGGATGGCAGCGGACGAGACCACTCCACTGCGTGAGAATGAGGGCATCGGTGCCTACAAGCGTAGCAAGATCGCTGCCGAACGAATAGTCGAGGCCATGGTGACGGAACGAGGCCTCGCCGCTGTCATCGTAAATCCCTCTACGCCAATTGGTCCACGCGATGTGAGGCCGACGCCGACCGGAAGGATCATTGTCGAAGCTGCCAGGGGACGAATTCCGGCGTTCATCAACACCGGACTCAATCTTGTGCATGTCGACGACGTTGCTAGCGGCCATCTTGATGCACTGCATCACGGTAAGATCGGAGAGCGCTACATTCTCGGCGGCCAGAACGTGTTATTCTCGCAGATGCTGAGTGACATCGCCGGCTTTGTCGGGCGCCGCGCGGCGCGAGTACGGCTTCCGTGGCGAGCCCTTGTTCCGGTTGCATTTTTCGCTGAAGCCGTGGCCGGCGTTACGGGACGCGAGCCTTTTGCGACCCTAACCGGAGTTTACATGGCGAAACAACGCATGTTCTTCGTTTCGACCAAAGCCGAACAGGAGCTTTCATACCGTTCGCGGCCTTACGTCGAGGGAATCGAAGACGCTGTGCGCTGGTTTCGCGACGCGGGCTATTTGGATTCCTAAAGCGCTTGTCTCTTGATGCAGAATTTTCGGGAGATCGGACGAGAGATTGTGATGACAATTTTTAACTTGCACAATCGGGTCGTCGAAAGATATGTGACATCGTTACCTGTGGCGCTAGGTAATATGCCATTGCTATATTTCAGGTGAGCACGTGTTGTGGGTCCCTGTTCTGCCGAAAACTGAAAGGCAAACGGAAAGCGATATGCTTCTCGGCTTAACCGAGCTTCGTTACGGCCGAGATAACCGGCGCTATCCGGATTGATACACTGAACCGCTTTTAACGGCAGCGTTTCGGCGCAATGGACGGATAAATATTAATTAAATTCGAGCCAAACCCACCATGCCAAAATATCGTATTCTGTGTCTCGACGGCGGCGGTCCCTGAGCCTTGATTCAGGTGAAAGCGCTTCAAAAGCTCTACGCACCAGACGCTCAAGGGCATGATATTCTTAAAGACTTCGATCTGGTGGCGGCCAATTCTGGCGGCAGTTTAACGCTTGCTGGTTTGATCGAGAACCGCAAGCTGAATGATCTGCTGTCGAATTATTTTATGAACGAACAGAATCGCAAGGCGGTTTTCCGCGAGGTTGACTTCTGGCCAAGAGTTAGGGACTTTATTTTTTATTGGCTCGGCATTGGGCCGAAATACAGTACCCATGCCAAGCGCGTAGCGTTGACCGGGATCCTTTCAAGTTTTGGGACGGAGCTTCTTTCCAAGATCCAGGAAAAGATCGAGGGGCAAAAGGGCAAATGCCCACACTTCCTCATTTGCGCATTTGATTATGACCGAAAACGCGCAATGTTCTTTCGCTCCAAACTTGACAGCAAGGCCCAAAGCTCGGCAATTGCGCCAGACGTGACCCTTGTTGACTCTGTTCACGCTTCATCAAACGCTCCGATCACCTTTTTTTTTGACGAACCGGCGGACGTCATTTCCCGACGTTTCTGGGACGGAGCAATCGCCGGCAACAACAATCCAGTTCTTGTCGCGGTAGTCGAAGCATTAGCCGCAGGGCATTCTCGGGACGATATACAGGTCCTTTCGATCGGCACCGGCTCAGTGCGCTTACCGCTTGCGCCTCAAGAGGCTGCGGATCCCTGCGGCTTGGTGCAGCAACGGCAAGAATTCCTCATACTACGGTATGCACGCATCATACTACGGAATATACGCGAGCTCGCTGGAAGTATCCTGGACGACCCGCCGGATGTGGCGACTTTTATCGCGCATGTTGTGCTCGGTCAGCCGCTTCCGAGTCCCGGTTCGGGTTCCCCCATCACCTCTGGCTCGGTGGTCCGAATGAACCCGATGATTCAACCTAAACTCATAAATGGTTCGTGGCTCCCGCCTCCGGAACTGGACTGCGACGAATTCAAGGCGATCGCTGAGCTTCCGGTGGACGCACTGGAGCAACCTGACGTTGAAAGAGTTTCGCGCCTGTGCGATCTGTGGCTTGATAATAATAGTAATATTCCTAATCAGCCAATCCGGTCCAATTCGAAGGATTTCACATGCGAAATTGGGCACCCTTCTTTTTCGGAAGCTCGTGCCGCCTGGATTGCTCTCAAAAAGATTAGCTAGGGGGCGTAGTGATTGCGGATGGATTTCTATGGATTGCGGCGCGCGCTCCGTCGGTGCGCCGTTACGTGTGGCGCGGACTCTTCGAGCTGGTCGCATTCTACTTTCGCCGCGCCGATTTTTGGACCTTCATGAACTACGGCTATGCGGGCGACGACCCGGCTGGGCTGCCGAAGCTCGTCGGTGAAGACTGGGCGCAACGATATGCGGTTTACCTCTATCACCGGGTTGCGGCGAGGGTCGATCTGCGGGATCGGGTCGTACTCGAAGTGGGCAGCGGCCGCGGCGGCGGCGCTTCCTATGTGAAGCGCTACCTCAATGCTCGGCGAGTCGTCGGGGTCGACAACGCGTCCTGGGCAATTGCCTTTTGTCGCCGGGTGCATCAGGTGGAGGGTCTCGAATTCATTAAGGGCGACGCCGAAGCACTCCCTTTCGTTGATGCGTCTTTCGACGCCGTGCTCAACATCGAGTCCTCGTTCTGCTATCCATCCATCGAGCGCTTTTTTGCGGAGGTGTGGCGGGTGCTACGGCCGCAAGGATATTTCCTGTACGCCGACATCTGTCTGGCCGATGAGCTCGAGGAGCTCGAGCGGAAGATTGCGAACAGCGCGCTGATCCTGATCGAGCGCAGCGATATTACCTCTAACGTAATCGCTGCCCTGCGGCTCGATAGCGAGCATCGAGCAAGCTCGGGCCGGCACCTATGCCCACCTCTCCTACGCAAGCCATTTAACGTGTTTCTTGGCGTCGCCGGGACGCGCATTCCAGTGCAGCTCGGCGATGGTCGGTTGCGTTACCTCGCCTATGTACTGCGCAAAGCGGATTGAGCCGTTTCGTCCGGCTATTCGGGCAGGCCAAGCGCTCGCAGAGCGGCATGCAATCGCCTAGCGAAAACGAGAAACCGCGGTGCGTCTGATCCAGCGTATTCCTCGCGAAGCCTCGACAGCGTCGCGCTTGGACGTAACTTGAGGAATTCGGCAAGTGCTACGAGGGCTTCTTCGCGCCTTCCGACTATCTCGTACGTTGCGGCAAGCAGAAAATGGTTTTGTGCCAGCTTGGAATTGGCAGCGATCGCTTTCAAAAACGCTTCGATCGCGGCATTGACATTGTCAAGCTGCAGGTGCGCCACCCCAAGAATCGATAGCCAGTTCGACAGGTTGAAGTCCCGGGGACTGAGTCGGAACGCCTTTACAATCGGGGCCAAGGCTTCGTCCGGGCGACCCATGTAAGTCAAAACCAAACTACGTTGCGCCTCAGCGGGCGCGAGGTTGCGATCGAGATCTAGCGCGTGATCGAGGGCGGCCAGCGCAGCGTCATATTTTCGTTTCATACGAAGCGTGATTGCGTGGAGATAGTGGGCACGCGCATATTTGGGACTAATATCGATGGCTTTTGCGATCGCCTCGGTGGCAAGATTCAACTGCCCCGGCACATCCTTGCTCCACATCATGCCGATTTCAAAGATGTGCGTTTCGGCGAGCCCAACCAACGCCTGCTCGCGCCGCTCATCGAGTTCTAAGGCCTTCTCGAAGTATTGGCGCGCTTCACGCAGGCTTTCTGGCGTGTGCCGCCGAAGCACAATTGACCAGCCACGCATCGTCAGATCGACCGCGTCCGGATGGTTTGGCCGTTCTCTCAGGCCGCGCAGACTCTCGGCATTGATGAGCTCGACGTTAAGAGCGAGGGCGATTTTGCTGATTATTTCGTCCTGCAATTCAGGCAGGTCGATTGTGGGGGCTTCGACCCGGTCGGCCCACAAATGCGAACCCGTCGTAGCGTCGATAAGCTGAACGTTGATTTTGATCTGATCGTTTGTGCGTCGTACACTTCCTTCAAGTACATAGCGGACGCCAAGTTCGTGACCGACTTCGCGCACGTTGACCGCCTTGCCCTTGTAAGTGAAGGAGGTATTGCGGGCGATGACGAAACTCTCGGGGATGTGTGAAAGATCAGTGGTTAAATCGTCGGTTATGCTATCTGAGAAATAGTCCTGTGACGGATCGCCGGTCAAATTGTCGAACGGCAACACGATTATCGACAACCGAGGCAGCGCGGCAACCAGTGGGAGCGAGTCGGTCGGAAAGCTCGACGCGATTGCAACGTTCGGGAATGACGGGATAATGCGGTAAACGCAGATGGGCCGCGCGATGTTCTTGAACGACCGCTCGCCAAGATTTTCGAAGAGGTACGGCACCTTGTTGTGGACTTCCTCGTACACCGCTTGTGACACGACAATGCCGCCAGGCTCTGACATCGCCTCGAGCCGCGCCGCGATATTGACGCCATTGCCGTAAATGTCGTCGTCATCAACGATAATGTCGCCGAAGTTGATACCAATGCGGAAATAGGTGCGCTGTTCCAAAGCAAGAGCATAGTTACGCTCTAGGAGATCCTGTTGGATTTCGACCGCAGAGCGAACTGCGTCCGCTACGGATGTGAACTCGGTGAGAAACCCATCACCAATTATCCGGACGATCCGACCACGGTTCGCTTCGATACGCGGCCCAAATGTTTTCTGCCGCAGAAGTTTTAGACGGCGATGGGTGTCTTCCTCATCAGCCCCGGTCAAGCGGCTGTAACCGACCATATCACACGCCATGATTGCCGCGAGGCGGCGGAGTGTTACCTCGGCAGCTGCATGCTTCTTGCCCAAAATAAACTGCTCCTAATTCACTATTTTTATAATAGCACCTTCTCCCCGGTCTCGGATCTGCGAACAACCGACGCGGGCAACCAGATTAATCAAGACGTCAATCTCCTCAGGTGCCTAGTATGGAAAACCTTACCTCGTTTTTGCGATTTTGGTCCGATTCTTCAGAGCCGATACCAGACATGATGGACCGTCGTCGACGTAGAATGGGCGGCGCGGTCTTGCCGCAATATGATTGGAAACCGGTAAAAGCTAATGATTGGGTGATTGCAAGATCATCCGATAGCAATCCAGACTTCCGCTCAGGAACTCATATGCCGCGCCCCAGAGATATAACCGGAAACGACGATAGTTGAACGCACCATAGCGCTCAATCACATGGTCTCGGTTTGCATCCAGGTTTGACGCCCATTGTTGGAAGGTGAGGAAATAGCTCGAGCGGTCGTTAAACATTTCTAGTACGTCGAGCTGCGTGCGAGCCACTTTTTCAATAAAATCGTGCAGAACCAGAAACGAGTGATTGCCGCCGTAAATATATTTGGTCATGAAGGACGATAGCTCGTATTTCTTTGTGTTCGCACTCGCATCCAGGAATATAAACCGACCTGGTTTGACAAGAGAGACGAATTTTTCGAGCACGCGTTTATACTGCGGTAAGTGCTCAATTACGCCCATGATAACAATTGCATCGTATTTTCGGTCTGAGCGGTATTCCAAAAAGTCAGATTTGATCACTTCCCAATCGTAGCCAAGTAGCTGGGCGCGTCGAGTTAGGTAATCGACCGAGAATTGAGAATTGGTGACGCCGGTACATTTAATGCCGCGCCGAGACGCGTATTCGAACCAAGCCCCCCACCCGGGCCCAATCTCGAAAATATGATCACCTGGCTGTAGTCGCAGCTTTTCGAAACAGTATTCGAATTTTCGCAACGTAGTAATTTCTAACGTCTCGGCAGGATTTGTATAAATACCTTGAGTGTAACATGGGACCTTAGCATCGAGAAAGCTGAGGAAGAATTCAGGTGCAATGTCATAATGCGCCGCGATCGCCTGTCGATTGGTGTAGAGTTGCCCAAATAGGAGCGGCTGAAGGAACCGCCACGTTACAACTAGCGGATGGATATCTCGCATTGACTTTCTTAACTCGAATGGACGCAACATATCTCCGTCGATGTCGATCTCGCCGGCTACATAGGCGTCTCCGATAGAACCCTCGTCCGCACTCGCAATCGCTCGCCATGCTCTGCGGCTCTTCAACGTCACAAAGAAGCTTGGTGGTCCACGCCCGAAGCGCTGGGCTGTCCCGTCTGGAAGAAGGATTTGGAATGGGACTGGAGACTGGGAGAATCGGTGGGCGAAACGGCCGAGCAAAGAAGGAGTAGAAAGACTCGGAGATGACGGCTCTCCAAGCCCTGCTGCTTCTTCGTTTACATTCATTTTGATTGTACGGGTGAATAATACTGTGCCCGGTCCCCGCGCGAGATGCTCTCGAACTTGGTTGCTAATTCTTTCAAGAATCTACATATTTGTCCAGCAGTCCACCGGCGGTTAACCAGCTTGCAGTGACTGCAAACGTCAATTTCAGAGTGGGAGTTGACTGGTGGCGACGACTGGCGGACCGTCAAACAAGACCAAGACTCATCCACTCGCTCAGACTTTCCGCACCGAGGGCATAAGGGGGATGGCGCGCTCCAGTATTGGCGCGCGTATATTGATGATCATTATAGCGTTCGTGGAACGGCTCAACGTGAAACTTTCTAAGGTTGGCAATCCCTGCGTATACGATAATGCGGTATTTCCCTGGGTAACGGAAATCGAGCGCGAATGGCGAACGATACGGGCCGAACTCGATATTTTGCTGGTGCGCAAGGACGAACTGCCTGGATTTCACGAAATCGTAACGGACGTTGCTGCCATTAACCGGGATCGCGGTTGGAGGACGTTCGTGTTAACCGGCTATGGGCTGCGTTCAGCGCGAAACATTCATCAGTGCCCGCAGACCTGGCGCGTCGTGCAGAAGATCCCTGGCCTAGTGACCGCTGTGTTCTCAATTCTAGAACCGGGCAAGCATCTACCACCCCATCGCGGTCCTTATAACGGGGTTTTGCGCCTCCACCTTGGTTTGGTTGTGCCGGAGTCGTCAGAGCAGGTGGCGATCCGCGTTGGGCAGCAGATTTGCCACTGGGATGAGGGGAAAGTGCTCATTTTCGATGATGCCTACGAGCACGAAGCGTGGAATCGCACCTCCCACACACGCGTGGTGCTGTTTGTCGATTTTGTCAAGCCGCTGTGGTTTCCGGCGAACGTGTTCAATTGGCTCCTGTTGCATCTCGCCGTCTTCACGCCGTTTGTCAGAGAGGTCTCGGAAAATGAGCGCAAATGGGAGCAACGCTTCTATCCAGAAGCCAGGTCGAACAAATGAACAGCCCCGAAAGCGGCCTCGGGGAATAGATAGTTGGTGTTGGCGCTTATTTGATCTGGTGGATTCATGCTCACCCACGGCTTGCGACAATTCTGGACGGTGACATCGTGTATTTGACGAAATATTGGCCATCGTACTTTGTGGGGGTCGCTTATGTCGCAGCGACCTGTCTCCCGCTCTTACTGTCGTCACAGCGCACAGTGCTCGTCTTTAGTACAATCATTTTGTGGTAGTTCATACCTTCTATTGGGAAGCTCTCATTTCGATGTGGCCCTTCTTCGCCGCCGCGGCGAGCGTTGTAATCCTTTTCCATTTCGAATGGTCGCGTCGGAGCCGCCTGCCACCGCTGGCATTTGAGCCGTTTTCGGGTACGACTATCATTGCGCAAATAGTTCGGTTTCAGAGCCATGCTCGGCCCGACACACGAAAGAGCGAAGCGAGGGCAGTTCGGCGTTGTGATCCTTTGGATTCCTGTCGTCGGCTTTATCGCTGCTGCTTCCATCGTTTCGGGCGTTTTGCGCTTCTTCAGACGGTCATCCCCTTCAAAATCCATCGGTTGCGATCCCGAGCAGGATGTCATCCAAAAGGCTTATGCCCGCTGGGCGCCGATCTATGATTTCATCTGCGGGCCAATCTTCCTGAATGCTCGTCGCGTCACCGCCCATGCTGCGCGTGAGGTTGGCAGCAGCATTCTCGAGATCGGGGTCGGCACCGGCCTTTCTCTCGGCGACTATGATGGTTGCACAGAATTGGTTGGAATTGACATATCCGCTCCAATGATCGCTCGCGCAAAGGCGCGCATAACTAACGGTCAATATCCTTATGTCAAAGAACTTCTGCAGATGGACGCAGCCAATCTCGAATTCAAAGATCAATATTTCGACTGCGTGGTGGGACAATTTGTCATTACACTTGTCGACAACCCGGAACGCGTGCTGTCCGAATGCGCCCGCGTGCTTAAACCGGGTGGGCAAATCATCCTGGTCAATCACCTCTATTCGGAAACTGGTCTTGCTGCAGCTATCGAGCGCTGGGCGTCGCATTATGCGCGACCGCTGGGCTTGCGGCCGGAATTTCCCCTTGCGCGTCTTACAGCCTGGGCTGAAACGCGTGAAGACATTAGATTTTTAGACCACTACAGCGTGCCTCCATTCGGTGCCTTTACGCTTGTTCGCTTTGGCCGAATTTCGATCTCCGGCAGCGCGGTGGCAGACTGAATGATTCCGAAGGCCGTCAAGGCGGTGAATCCGTGCGCTCAATTCCCGGCTGAAAATCCTGCAGACCTGTCCGTCGCTTTTCGGCTATATTGGATTCAGCCGGTAAGTTGTCCTCAACCTACAAATCCGGGCTCCTTTATTTGATCGATCGAACCCGCAAGCACCTCTCACTTGCCGCAAAAAACTTGAGAGGGAGTTCACATCGGCGTTTATTCACATCTGTTGGCGCAGTATTGGTAGAATGTCCGCGGTCTGCCGCCTGACGGCGCAACCACTATGGCAGGTGCCCGGGCATAGGCGAACATCGAGCGAGGTGGGGGAAGAGTATGGAATTTCTCAAGCATACGGAGTGGCCCATGTGGTTCGGCTACGCGGCCGTAGCGTCCAGCGTCATTACATGCGCCATGAAAACAATGATTCCCCTGCGGGTCGTGAGTATGACCTGCAATGCGCTCTTCATCGTCTACGGATTTTTTAGTGGAATATATCCCACGCTCATATTGAACTTGATTCTTCTTCCCCTCAACACTGTACGCCTGCAACAAATGCGAAAACTGATTCAGGATGTTGAAGCTGCGGCTTCTTATGGCGAAACGTCGATCGATTGGCTAAAGCCCTTCATGTCCCGGCGGCGCTTTCTGAAGGGCGACATTGTATTCCATAAGGGCGACAAGGCCGATGCCATGTATTACAGCGTCAGTGGCCGATATCGGCTTTGCGAAATGGGAATGGACATTCCCACCGGTCAGGTTTTTGGCGATCTCGGTCTTCTCGCGCCGGACAACCAGCGTACGCAGACCATCGAGTGTATAGAAGACGGTGAGGTGCTGACCGCGACCTACGAGCAAGTCAAAGAGCTTTATTTCCAGAATCCCCAATTTGGGTTCTATTTTTTAAAATTGACGAGTGAGCGTCTCTTCGAGAACATTACCCGGTTGGAACAAGAACTTGTGCGGAAGAACGAAGCACTCGCGGTACTGACTCAAAAGCCGGCGTGAGTGTGGAATTTTAGAGGGCCGAGTGGTCTACGCGGCCAGGCCGGCTAATTTATTTGCGCTTCTTGAATTCATACAGCGGTTCTCGGTGCGGACGTTGGCTTTGTATTCGGCTCTGCGTCCTAAAAATTCCATAGGAATTCGTGTGCGATTTTTCTGATGATTGACTTTGAGGTGCTGGCTAGCCCGCCTAGGCAACTAACGATTCTAAGCGTCGGGCCCTACAAGATAAAAGAACTCGCCGAAATTTGACTGCGTGGTCCGATATATCTCGGATACGGGCGCGTGTCTTGAAGTGCCAACGACGTATGGTATCCCCGCAAACTTCGGCGTTATTAATCGAAGGGCTGCGCCACCCTTACCGCTCGGGTTGGCGAACAGACACGAAATTGGGAATTGCGGCCATCTTCAATATTTAGTCGTTATGGAATTAAAATATGATCGCCATTTTATCCATTAGGAAAGTCATGGCGTAGGATGATAATGCGCTGCTATTCGAAGGAGCCGCCAATGCGCGATTGGCTGTTTTTGTTGGCGCCACCAGCTTTGATTTTTTATTTTATCGCTTTTCCGGATCAATTCTACGCTTTCGTGTTCTGGGCAAGACACTTGATTGGATGAAGAGCGTGAAAGACGCTCGGTGTGGCTTATTCAAGTGAAACGGCTAGCTTTTTGCCGTCCGTCCAAAATCACTCGGCAATGTCTAGTTTCAAATTCGCCATCAACGGTCAATCGAAAGACTTTTGGTAATTCAAAAGTGGTTTCGACAGGAAGGCTCCCATCGTTAGTTCCTCGACGCTGCACGCAGACCGGTTAGACCGAATTTGATAATTCCGCGCCTATGCGCGGATATGCGGGCGTCTCGTCTACGATCAGCCATGAAGAAAATCTCGTTGCGCACTTACGACGCGCGCTGTGCAGCATCATTCGCGCCCGCTTCAACTTCGGGTTTTCCAGGCAACATGTATGTTCGCGTGCGCTTGCAGGTGTAACAGACGTACGTATTGCGTTGCATATTGCGCACAACTGGGTGCGGCGTTAGGGCAACGTGCACCATGGCCGTTCGGCACTGCGGGCAAATCGCATCGGGATCGGCTGCACTAGAAGGTGAGATGGCTTGGTACGTTTTATTGGTCAATTGCATCGGGCAGTCCGACAGGGGGTATTTTCCGTTTCGACCGCATGATCGCGATAAATTAAAGTACGAAGTTTAAGAATTCATTCATGAGCAGACTGACTGATTTTTAAAGCTATTCGCTCCAGTCGCGCTGCGAAACCAGCAGGCATTTCGGGCATAAGGCGCCAAGGGTTTTCGTGGTTGGAACCTTCGACGGACGGCGTTCCAGCCATGTACCGGCGGGCCGCCGCAACGTCTGGCCGCCCGGGTAAAGCTTTGTTCCTCGCAGAGCGCGAGAAAATAGCAACCTGGTGCATTGTTACCGGCATGTTCGCGGCTATCGCGCAGCAAGCTCTATCGCGCTGGAGACGACGGGCGACGTGATCTCAGCTCCGAGTGCCAGCACGTAGAAGATGAGCCAGAGTGTCGCGATCGCGCTTCCAGAGCGGTGATTGTTTTCCTTACGTTGCCAGTGCGAAGCGTTTCGGTAAGTGTTGATGAGGACTCGCGTGGTCGATCTCCATTATGGAATCCGATAGCATGCGATTTGACCAAGCGATGGTGGAGTAGCTCACAGTGCAGGGGTGCAGTCTCAATGATGGAAGAAGGCGTTTGGCGACTAAAGCAAATAGCCTGCCCCGCCGGACTAATCTGTCGTATGGTACGCCTTGTTGAAAACCTGTTTTGGCGAATTGTGGCATTGCTATGAGGGCAACCGAGAACAGTCGAGCACCATCGTTCGACAAGCATGCGTTGCTTCGCGCCCATCCATTTTTTAGGGATTTGGGTGACACCGTAATTGATCGCCTGGCCCCTCGCGTCATTACGACCAAAATAAAAAAGGGCGCGATCATATTTCGGAAAGGGGATATCGGCTCAAAGCTATACGCGGTTCGTGCCGGCGCGGTGAGAATTAGCGCTCCATCCGAAGAGGGGAAAGATGCAATATTCAATTTGGTGGTTCCCGGCGAGCTTTTCGGAGAAATTGCTTTTCTCGACGGGGGGCAACGGACTGCAGACGCCGTTGCGATCGATAACTGCGAATTGATGGTTATCGAACGTCGCGATTTTATACCTTTGATTCGCGACAACCCTGAAGTCGCGATAAGGTTGATCAAGATACTGTGTGCGCGTCTCCGAAAAACGAGTGAGCAGGTCGAGGATATCGTTTTTCTCGGCCTGCCTAATCGTCTCGCCAAGGTCCTGCTACATCTCTATCGGCCTTCAGCCGCAGCTTTGCCATCCAGCAAAATTCACGTCACTCAGCGTGAAATCAGTCAAATGATTGGTGTGTCGCGTGAAAGCGCGAACAAGCAGTTACAAGAATGGCAACGCAAGAAATGGTTGAAGCTGGAACGCGGCGGCCTGGTAATTTTCGCGCCACAAGCTTTGCGCGATCTCGTCTCGAAAAACATGGCTTGATAACATTCGATCGTTGTTGCCGCTCTGCGCTTTAATGATCCATATCAATAAAAGTGAGTAGCTGGGCGGCCGCTTCCAGCGGCTTGCGTTCAGCGCACCCCCAGCACCACGCGACGCGCTAAGGCGCAGTCAAGTAGCCGTTGTCCATCACCATGACGCTCCCGGTAGCCGTACAGCACGAACAGCGACGAATATAAAAGTCGGCCGACCAGCGCGGCGTGATCGCCGGTTCTCGAGATTCATCGAGCGCCTCCCTTACCCCATTAGACCCGCCTCACTGCACCGTTCACCGACTAAAGCTATCACGAAGAGAGACGCCATGAAGCTGGTCTGCTTTGCAGGTGCGATACTTCTTGAGTCATCGCTTGATACTGTCAGGTTGGCCAATTGCGCGGGCGCGCGTTTGGCGCCGAAAAGTCGCTGTTCACGACGGCATCTGGGCAGCCCGCTGGCCGGCAGTGGTGCCCGCGATCTTGCCGAACACCGAGCCCGCCATTAGGCCGGTGCCGCCGGGATAGTTGAAGTAGAACAACCCGCCGACCAACTCCCCCGCCGCGTAAAGACCGGCGATGGCCTGGCCATCGGTGTCAATCACGCGGCTCGACATGTCGATCTTGAGCCCCCCGAAGGTAAAAGTAATGCCGCAAGTCACCGCATAGGCCTCGAATGGCGGTTCATCGACCGTGTTGGCCCAGTTCGATTTGTTGATGGCCAGACCTTCGGTACGGCGGCCATCCTTGACGTTGGGGTTGAACTTGATGTCGGTGCGCACCGCTTTATTGTACGCCTTGATCGTTTCCAGTGCGCGTTCGGCATTCACGTCGTCGAGCTTTTTCACTAGCTCTTCGAGGGTGTCGGCGCGAACCTTGGTGACTTGCTTGATGCGGTATTCGTCGCGCAGCATCGGAATGATCTTCTTGTCGAAGAGCTGCCAGGCAAATTGACCCGGCTGCATCAGGATCACCCGGCCATATTTGGCATAGGTGTAGTTGCGGAAGTCAGCGCCTTCGTCAACGAAGCGCTCGCCATTGGCATTGATCATGATGCCCCATGGGTACGAATGCTTCTGGAAGTTGTCGCCGACGGTAAGGTCACCGAACTCCGGCGCGTTGCGATCCCAGCCGACCGCATGACAGCCGGACCAGTTGCCGGTCGGCATCGCGCCAATGTCGAGGGCCATGCGAATACCGTCACCGGTGTTGAAACGTGTGCCGCGGACCTTGGCGAGCTCCCATGTGGGGCCAAGATAGCGCGTGCGCATCTCGGTATTGGCCTGAAATCCGCCGGCCGCGAGCACCACACATTTCGCCTTGACCTCGACGGTGCGGCCGTCGTGCTTCACGCGCACGCCATGAACGCCGTCATCATCGGCGATCAGCGACAATGCGCGTGCATTATAGGCGATGGTGATGCCGTTTTTCCTCGCGATCTTGGTATGCGCTTCGACCAGGCCGGGGCCGCCGCCCCAGGCCTCGACCGTCAAGCCGCCCCAGAACTTGAATTTTCCATCGATCTTGTAAGCTTGCCGTCCGTAGATCGGAATGAAGCGGATGCCCTTTTTCTGCATCCAGCGCATCGTATCCTTGCTGCGCGTGACCAGAAGTTCGCATAGGTCGGGATCGGTCCGATATTCGGTGACGCGGCCCATGTCGTCGAAGAATTTATCCTGGGTGTAGGTGCCGAAATCGGTATTGGCCACTTCCTCATAGGTCAGATCGGGCATCAGGGCGCGCAAATCATCGACACTATCATAAACGCAACGGAAGGCGCCCGCCGTGAAGCGGCTATTGCCGCCTGATTCATCTTCTGACGCGCGTTCGAGCACTACGACAGAGACACCGTGCTCGGCAGCGGCATGCGCAGCGCAAAAGGCCGCATTGCCGGCTCCGACCACGACAACATCACTTGAAGAAGGCAACATGACAGTCGACCCATGTAGCAGTTGCGCGGCAGATTAGTAACGTTTAGTGCTCGTTACCAGCGTGACAAGACCCATGCTTGTCGCGCGCGCCCATTTTGCTGGTGGCCACCGCGGTGATAATTTTTGATATGCTGACAAAGTGACAGATGGAACGTCGCGCGCACGAGGCCGCCAGCGTCGGTCGAATAGAACCAATTTGCGCACAGGATGTTGTGAGTAGAGCCTCAATGCAATTAGAAATCTTTCCCATCATGACGCAAGTTTTGGCCGTTATCTGCATGGCTGTTTGGATTTACCTGCTTGTCGGCCGGGGGTGGTTTTGGCTGAGCCCCGTGAGGGACGCCGCACAGTTGGCTGGGCGGCCTGACCGATGGCCAGCAGTGGTGGTGGTCATACCGGCGCGCAACGAATCTGAAGTCATCGCTTCGAGTGTGCAATCTTTGTTGCAACAGGAGTATCCCGGGCCACTCGCCATCATCGTCGTCGACGACGACAGCAGCGACGATACCGCTGCTGTTGCGAGGCACACGGCGAACGCGATCCCGAATCGTCAGCTGACGGTGATCACGGGCAAAGGGCTATCCGGGGGATGGACAGGAAAACTATGGGCGCTCAATCAGGGTATCGCCGCGGCCGAAACGTCCCGGCCGGAATACTTGCTCCTTACTGATGCCGATATTGTGCATGCACCGGATATGCTCGCATGGTTGGTGGCTCACGCATTGGCCGGCCGCTTTGTGCTGACGTCGCTAATGGCGAAACTGCGTTGTCAAAGCCTCGCAGAACGTAGCCACGTACCGGCTTTCATTTATTTTTTTCAGATGCTTTTTCCTTTCTTGTGGGTCTGTCGGCCCGAGTCGAAAGTGGCGGCCGCAGCGGGCGGTTGCATGCTGGTCCGAGCGGATGCCCTTGCAGATGTCGGCGGCATCGCGAGCATTCACAATGCATTGATCGACGATTGTTCGCTGGCGGCAAAGTTGAAAACAATCGGTCCGATCTGGCTTGGTCTCACCGATCGTGTGCGCAGCGTGCGTCCTTACAATACGCTATCTGATGTCAGGCAGATGATTTCGCGGTCCGCTTATGCTCAGCTTCGCTATTCACCTCTGTTATTGGCTGCGACGACCGCAGGCATGGCGATTACTTTCGTTATTCCACCAATGCTGGCGATCTTTGCAACTGGTCTGCCGCGTTACCTGGGATTGCTTAGCTGGCTCATGATGGCAATATCTTTCATGCCGACCCTTCGGTTCTACCGCGTGTCGCGACTTTGGAGTATCACGCTCCCGGGGATTGCATCGCTGTACCTTTATTACACGCTCAATTCTGCTTATCAGTATCTGCGGCGGCGGGGAGGCCAATGGAAGGGACGCGTTCACGTTGATGCGCCAAGTCTGCAATGATCGCCAGCGGTGAACTTCGGTCCGGTAAGGGGGCGCACGACGAGAATTTTCCGGTTGCGTCCTGGCTGATCAAGCGGCGGCACCGGCCTGTCGTCCTGGCGTTCTACGAATTCGTCCGCGTTGCTGATGACATCGCTGATCACCCCGAGCTTGCCAGCGAGGAAAAAATTGCGCGGCTGAATCGCCTTGAGTCAACCTTGCTTGGCGCCGATGACAAAGAGCCGGAAGGCGTTGCGCTGCGCGCAATATTGCAAACGCGTGGACTGTCCACGCGCCATGCACAGGCTCTACTGAGTGCGTGTCGGCAGGACGCAATCAAACACCGTTATGCGGATTGGGACGAATTGATCGATTATTGCTCACGTTCGGCAATGCCGGTCGGCCGCTTTGTACTCGATGTCCATGGCGAGGCGATGACGACATGGCCTGCCTCGGATGCGCTATGTGCGGCGTTGCAGATCATCAATCACTTGCAGGATTGCGCGAAGGACTTTAGTGAACTCGACCGCGTTTATATTCCGCTCGACGCGCTGGCTGCCAAACGGATAGGCGTAGAAGCGCTTGGAGAAACTCAGGCAGGGCCGGCACTTAGAGAGTGCCTCCGGGGGCTGGTCGCCCGCACCGAGGTTTTGCTACAAGAAAGCCGCGGACTCGCAGCGAATGTAAGTGACACGCGGTTGAGCCTTGAAATCTCGGTCATCCAGTCGTTGGCGAGCCGTCTGTTGACGATTCTGCGAGTGCGCGATCCGCTGCGCGAACGCGTCCACCTCACCAAATCAGAAGCATTGGCGACGGCTGCAAGCGGCGGTTTAAGGGCGTTGCTGAACCGGTTGGCGCGGACGGTGGTACCGACACATCGATATCAGACACCATGAACATTCAAATTCCAGATCTCGGGGCGCGGCAATCGCCGGCTGCGAGCCGCGCCGGCGGCAGCTCGTTCTATCTCGCCATGCGTATTCTGAACCGCGAGAAAAGAAAGGCGATGTTCGAAGTCTATTCGTTTTGCCGAGCGGTTGACGACATTGCCGACAATGACATGCCACGCCCGCAACGGCTCGAACTTCTGTCGGCGTGGCGACAAAATATCGACGCGCTCTATTCGGGAAATGCTCCAATCGGACTTGAGCGCCTTGCAAAGGCCATCTCGCGATTTGGTTTACGCAAAGACGATTTCCTTGCGGTTATCGACGGCGTGGAGATGGATGCCTGCGCGGATATCCAGGGCCCGGGCCTCAAGGAGCTTGAACTCTATTGCGACCGGGTTGCATGTGCCGTCGGGCGGCTATGCGTGCGTATCTTTGGCATGAATGACACCGATGGGAGGTTGCTTGCTCATCATCTCGGCCGTGCTCTTCAGCTGACGAATATTTTACGTGATATAGACGAAGACGCTGCCGTGGGCCGCCTGTATCTTCCTCACGAGGCACTGAAAATCGCCGGCATCGAGAGCACTGATCCAAAGGCGGTCGTGTCAAACCCCCAACTCGGGGCAGCCTGTGCCTTCATTGTTGAACGCGCGCGCGGGCATTTCGCCAAGGCCAATGAAATCATGTCCGGCTGCCCACGCCGTGTCGTGCGGGCGCCGAAAATCATGGGTGCAGTATATCGCGAGATGCTCGAGGGCATGGTATCACGCGGCTGGGCGCCGCCACGGAATCGTGTCCGCGTCAACAAACCCTATTTATTGTGGATCGCATTGCGGCATGCATTCGTCTGACTCTGGCACGGTACACATTATCGGAGCGGGTCTGGCGGGGCTTTCAGCTGCGGTGCGTTTGACTGGAGCTGGCCGGACAGCTGCGATCCATGAAGCCACAGCCCACGCCGGAGGACGATGCCGTTCATATTATGACCAATCTACGGACATGGTGATCGACAACGGCGTCCATCTGCTGCTGTCAGGAAACCATGCCGCGCTATCCTTCACAAAAGCGATCGGATCTGTGTCAGGCTTACACGGGCCAGCCGAAGCGGAATTTTCCTTCATTGACATTCCAAGCAGCGAGCAATGGACGTTGCGTTTCGGGGATAGCAGGTTTCCATGGTGGGTATTCGACAAGGACCGCCGGTTGCCGCAGACCGCCGTCGTCGATTACCTACCCCTCGCTCGTCTCGCTTTGGCATCGACGGACAAGCCGATCGGGGCGGTGATAAATTGCTCTGGCCCGATCTATAGCCGCTTGCTCGAGCCTTTATTGCTCGCCGCGCTCAATATCGCGCCGCGTGAGGGATCGGCACGACTGGCCGGTGCGCTTATCCGTGAGACGCTTGCGCTCGGCGGCCAAGCGTGCCGGCCATTGCTGGCTCGCGATGGGCTGGGAACCGTATTTGTTGAGCCTGCGATTACCTGTTTGCGTGAGCGAGGCGTCTCAATCGCGTTTCAGGACGAGCTGACAGCACTGCGCTTTGCCAATGGTCGCGCAGCGCGCCTCGAATTCACCAAACATACTGTCGATCTTGGTGAAAATGATGCGGTCATCCTCGCTGTTCCGCCCTACGTCGCAGTGAATTTGGTACCGGGTCTGCGGGTACCATCGTTATTTCGTGGGATTGTGAATGCGCATTTCCGGATCGATCCTCCCGTTCATTTGCCACCAATGCTGGGAGTAATTAATGGCACTTGCGAATGGATTTTCGCCCTGCCGGGCCGAATTTCAGTGACGATTAGCGATGGCGGTGAACTGTTCAACGCCCCGCGCGCAGACCTGGCGCAGACGATTTGGCGTGAGGTTGCAAAAGTCTCGCGCCTTCCAGAGACGTTACCACCCTGGCAGATCGTTCGTGAGCGGCGCGCGACATTTGCCGCTACACCGGAACAAAATGGCCTGCGTCCCGCCGCGGAAACGGCCTGGAATAACCTTTTCCTGGCCGGCGACTGGACCGCGACCGGCTTGCCGGCGACGATCGAAAGTGCGGTTCGATCCGGCTATCGGGCCGCCGATCTCGCGGGTCAGCAGTTAAAGGCTGCTGCATGACGCTTGTAGAGGAATCGCGCTCGTCGCAACAACCGCTCGGCTTCGACAAGTCAGCTGAGAACGCGACGCGTGCGCTGTTCAAATGCCAGCAGGGCGACGGGCATTGGATTTTCGAACTTGAAGCTGACGCAACGATTCCATCCGAATATGTGTTACTGCGACACTATCGCGGTGAGCCGGTCGATAAAGTCCTTGAGCAGAAAGTAGCGGTCTACCTGCGTCGCATCCAGGGCACGCATGGTGGGTGGGCGCTTTATCACGAAGGCGATTTCGACATGAGTGCGAGCGTGAAAGCCTATTTCGCGCTCAAGATGATCGGGGACAGCGCCGAGGCTTCCCACATGCGCCGCGCTCGCGAGGCGATTTTGGCGCGAGGCGGCGCAATGCACTCCAACGTGTTCACCCGCGTACTGCTGTCGCTCTATGGCATTTTGAGCTGGCGTAGCGTGCCGGAAATGCCAGTCGAAATCATGCTGCTGCCGCGCTGGTTTCCGTTCCATTTGTCGAAAGTTTCGTACTGGGCGCGCACTGTGCTGGTGCCGTTGCTGGTTTTGCAGGCATTGCGTCCACGTGCAAAGAACCCACTTGGCGTCGAGATCGACGAACTGTTTATCGAACCACCGCTCTCGCTCGGACCGGCAGCGAAGGCTCCGCACCAGCGCTGGATCTGGTTTATGCTGTTTCGCGGCATCGACATAATACTTCGGCCCGCCGTCAAGTTTTTTCCAAGAAACTTGCGGCAGCGTGCCATCGATCGAGCCGTCGCATTTGTTATCGAGCGGCTCAATGGCGAAGATGGGCTCGGCGCGATCTTTCCGGCGATGGCCAACGCAACGATGATGTTCGATGTTCTTGGCGACAAGCAAGACGCCGCAATTGCTCGCGGGTCGATTGAAAAATTGTTGGTTGTCGGCAGCGATGAGGCCTACTGCCAGCCCTGCATCTCGCCAGTATGGGATACGGGGCTCGCCTGCCATGCTTTATTGGAAATCGGCAGCGCCGAGGCGCGTGCCTCGGCTTTGCGCGGGCTCGACTGGCTGCTACCTCGTCAGGTATTTGATACCGTCGGAGACTGGTCCACTCGGCGTCCGCATGTACGACCAGGGGGGTGGGCCTTCCAGTATGCCAACCCGCATTATCCCGACCTCGACGACACTGCCGTGGTTGTCATGGCAATGGATCGAGCCCGCCGGATTGGAGCCGGCAGTCGTTACGACCAAGCCATCGAGCGTGGCGCTGAATGGGTGAAAGGCTTGCAAAGCCGCAACGGGGGCTGGGCAGCGTTCGACGTCGATAACGTCTATGACTATCTCAACAATATTCCGTTTGCCGATCATGGAGCGCTAATCGACCCGCCGACGGAAGATGTCACCGCCCGTTGTGTCTCGATGCTGGCACAACTTGGCGAGACGCTTGATCGCAGTACATCCCTGTCACGTGGCGTTGAGTACTTGCTCGGCACGCAAACCGGGGATGGAAGCTGGTATGGGCGCTGGGGCCTGAATTACATTTACGGTACCTGGTCATCTCTCTGCGCGCTCAATGCGTGCGGCATCAATCGTAACTCTGCTGAGATCTGCAAAGCCGCAAACTGGCTCGTCTCCATTCAAAATTCGGATGGCGGTTGGGGTGAAGACGGGTCGAGCTATAAGCTTGACTATCGCGGCCACGAGCCTGCCGCCAGCACGTCATCACAGACGGCCTGGGCTCTCCTCGGTCTCATGGCCTGTGGCGAGGTCGGCCACCCGGCGGTGGCGCGCGGTGTGGAATATCTTTCGCGAGCGCAGACCGAGAACGGCTTCTGGGATGAGGAACGGTTCACTGCAACCGGATTTCCCCGCGTTTTTTATCTGCGATATCACGGATACCGAAAATTCTTCCCGCTATGGGCGATCGCGCGCTATCGCAATTTAAAGCTGGGAAACGCCTCCGGGGTGACGTTCGGTATGTGACCGTCAGCGCCTTGGCAATTCGAAACGCGTCTTTTGATCATAGTTGAGTTTCAGATAAAAATCATCGAACGCAATTTGCACCGTCGTTGCTGCATAATTCATGGCCGTCAGTTGGTCGCCGGTCGCGTCCAGTCGGGCCACGGGATCAGCCTGAATCGGCTGCGCACATGAAGCGATCAGCAGCTTGGCCATGTCCGCCGATATCTTGTGCAAATTCTCCAGGCTTGCCGCTTGATCTTTGTTTGGTCGAACTCTCATTTCAATTTCTTTGATCAGGCGTTCCGCTTTTTCGGCGTTTTGCGAGGTGCAGGCCTGATATTGTTTATTCATGCCATTGTCTGCGGCCTTGGGGTCTGCGTGAGGACTGCGTTGCGGCTGCTGGCTGGCGAAGGCGTTCTTCTGCGTATTTGTCAGAGCATCGTAGAAGTTATTGACGGGCTCGCGCACGGAAATACCGGCGTCACGCAGCGTCCAAAGCGTTTGCACCAAGGCTCTCAGCCGGTCGGGCGGCGCGAGCGCACCAGGCCCGCGGCAATCGTCTCTGATTTTATTGACTGATTGGGCTGCCGCCGATTGCAGTTTCGCAAGCGCTGCATGTTGAGCGTCAGATAGCTGCAATATTTGCTCGACGCGCACGGTCGGCCAATTGCTCTCCGTGTTGGATGTATCGCCGCATCGCTCCACAGAGGTTTCGTTGTCCGCATCATTTCTAAAGGCGGCACCTGTGGTGGCAGTGCGAGCCGATGGTCGCGGCAGATCGAAGCGCCCGGTGATGGTATCTGCAATCACATCGAAGCCGCGGCCGCGAAGTCGTGAGGCGTAATCATCTGGCCAGAACGTAAAACCCAAAATGTCCTCGTAGGCACCGGGCCAGGCTGGAGGACCAGCCCATCCAAGACGAGATCCGGCGCTGGCCGAAGTCTCGCTAGAAGAGATGGGGGCTGCTACCCGCGACTCCGCAGCAACCGCGCGATGATAGCGGGCGCGCGGAAAATGGCCGAAATGGCCTAGCATCTGTCGGAAAGGACGCGTGATACCGCCGATAACACCCTGCGGCGACAGCTGTGCACGGCCGGCATCGGGCAGCAGGATTGTCGCGCTTAGCGTCATAATGAGAAGAATGGTGCGCCCGTGCATGGCCGAATCCGAAGACCGTTGCCACAATTCGAACGATGGTGCGTAGATAACGGACTACTGAGCCTGAAAGTTCCATTCAGCCATCATTCGAAACGGGCGCGCCCCACCCGTCATCCCGCTTTAAGCAGCTCGGGTTTTTCCTTCGTTTTGCTAATTTCGTCGAGTTTCTGCTCGACGTGCTTTGAAAAGACGTATTGCGCGGGCCTTTGGCGATCGAGCGAGATTTCGGGGGTCATGGCGCCATCAGTGCGGACGCCCCGCAGGCTGACGCCCAAAGCCTTGAGAGGATGGGCGACCGCATCGTTCACGGCAGACGCTTCGTAGCCAGAATGCACCATGCAGTCGGCGCATTTCTCGTAATTGCCGGTGCCGTAAGCGTCCCAATCGGTCCCGTTCATCAGCTCATCAAAAGTCCGCGCGTAGCCTTCGCCGAGCAGATAGCAGGGCTTCTGCCAGCCGAAGATGGTGCGTGTCGGATTGCCCCACGGCATGCAGTGGTAGCTCTGATTGCCGGCCAGGAAGTCAAGGAACAGGCTGGATTGGCTGAACGACCACTTGGCGTTGCCCGGCCCGCGTTTGAATACGTCGCGGAACAGCTGTTTGGTCTTGCCGCGATTGAGGAAGTGCTGTTGATCGGGTGCACGCTCATAGGCGTAACCTGGCGACACTGTAATGCCATCGACGCCCAACTCCGTGACAGCGTCAAAGAATGCGGCGACGCGGTCGGCCTGCGCAGTGTTGAACAAAGTGCAATTAATGTTGACGCGGAAGCCGCGCTCCTTGGCGTGCTTGATCGCCGCCACAGCACGGTCGTAGGTGCCCGGCTGGCAGACGGAGTGATCATGCATCTCCTTGTCGCCGTCGAGATGCACTGACCAGGTAAGGAAGGTGCTCGGTTCGTACTGCGGCAGCCTCTTGTCCATCAGCAACGCGTTGGTACACAGGTAGACGAATTTTTTCCGCGCGACGATCCCGCGCACGATTTCAGGCAGCTGTTTGTGCAGCAGCGGTTCGCCGCCGGCGATCGACACCACCGGCGCGCCGCATTCGTCGACCGCGTGCAGGGCATCCTCCACCGTCATGTTCTGGTGCAGAATTGGGTCGGGGTAGTCGATCTTTCCGCAGCCGGCGCAAGCGAGATTGCATCGGAACAACGGCTCAAGCATCAGCACCAGCGGATAACGTTTTCGGCCAGTCAGACGCTGGCGGATGACGTAGCTACCGACAAATAACTTCTGAAGAAGAGGAATGCCCAAGATCACTATCCTTGCTGATTTGCTGGGCGCCAATCACGTCGAGCAGCTCGACCGGCACCCTGAATTCGATGTGTTCATCCTGGCCCGGCAGGGTGAAGACTTCCACCGGCTCGACCGCGCGCAATGCATTGATAACGTCACGTACCATGATTTCGGGCGCCGATGCGCCCGCTGTAATGCCAACAACCTCGACGTTGTGCAACCACTCCGGCTTTATTTCGCTGCCATTGGCGATTAAGTGGGTGGGAACGCCAGCTTCGACGCCGATTTCGCGCAAGCGATTCGAGTTTGAGCTGTTTTGGGCGCCGACCACAAATATAACGTCGACCAGCTTGGTTAGCTCAAGCAGGGCAGTTTGGCGGTTTTGTGTTGCGTAACAGATGTCCTGCGTGCCCGGTCCGACCACATCCTTGAAGCGACGGAATAGCGCCGCGATGATCCCTTTGGTATCGTCGACGCTGAGGGTGGTCTGCGTCACGTAAGCAATCGGCGTATCTTCCGCCAGGTCGAGGCCGTTCACATCCGCTTCGGTCTGCACGAGGGTCACTGGCCCAGGGATCTGTCCCAGTGTGCCCTCTACCTCCGGATGGCCTGCATGGCCGATCAGGATTACCGTGCGTCCATTGCGCAAATAGTGGCGGCCCTGGGCGTGTACTTTTGACACAAGCGGGCAGGTGGCGTTGAGCACGCGCAGACCGCGCTCGGCGGCCTCTACCTGGACCTTCTTGGCTACGCCATGCGCGCTGAAGATGGTGATCGCGTTCGGCGGCACCTCAGACAGTTCTTCAACAAAATGGGCGCCACGCGCTTTAAGTGCGTCGACTACCCATTTGTTGTGCACGATTTCGTGCCGCACATAGACCGGCGGGCCGTACTTATCGAGCGCTCGCTCGACGATCTCGATCGCACGCACCACACCGGCGCAGAAACCGCGCGGTTTCGCCAGAATGACCTTCATCCTGCTGCCCCCTTGGCATGCCCGTTCATCGATTTGGCCTGCCGGCGGCGTTGCGCACGTTCGGTGAGGAACGCGATGTCGGTGGGCTGCAATTCCGGCGCGTGACGCGACCCGAACACGTCGAAGACCTTGTTGACGATGCCGTTCGCGTCGAGTCCGGCCTTGGCATACATGGCTGGCGGGCTGTCGTGTTCGATAAAGGCATCCGGCAACACCATGCTGCGGACCTTAAAGCTGGGGCGCTCGAGCGCGCCTGTGTCGCTGAGCAATTGCATCACCTGCGCACCGAAGCCACCGATCGCGCCTTCCTCGATTGTGATGAGCAATTCGTGCCCGCGCGCCAGCCGCAAGATGAGCTCGCGATCGAGCGGCTTGGCGAAGCGTGCATCGGCAACGGTTGTCGAAATGCCATGCGCTGCAAGCGTCTCCGCGGCCTTGGTACATTCGGCGAGCCGCGTGCCGAGCGAGAGCAGAGCGACCGTATTGCCTTGAGTGATGATGCGGCCTTTGCCGATTTCGTGTGGCACGCCGGCCTCCGGCATTACGACACCGACGCCGTCGCCGCGCGGGTAGCGCAGCGCGCACGGTCGATCATTAATGGCGGCGGCGGTTGCCACCATGTGAACGAGTTCAGCCTCGTCGGCTGCCGCCATAATGACGAAATTGGGCAGACACCCGAGATAGGCAAGATCGAAGGATCCGGCATGCGTCGGACCATCGGCGCCGACCAAGCCGGCACGGTCCATCATGAAGCGAACGGGCAAGTTTTGTATAGCTACGTCGTGCACGACCTGGTCGTAGGCGCGCTGCAGGAAGGTTGAGTAGATGGCAACGAACGGCTTGCAACCTTGTGTCGCCAGCCCCGCTGCGAAGGTGACCGCGTGCTGCTCGGCAATGCCGACGTCGAAAGTGCGCTCGGGGAATGACTTGCCAAAAATGTCGACGCCTGTACCCCCGGGCATTGCCGCGGTGATGGCGACGATCTTGTCGTCTTTCCTCGCTTCCTTGACCAGGCTTTCGCCAAATACCTTGGTGTAGGACGGCGCGTCCGAGGTGCCCTTCTGCTGCTTGCCGGTTGCAACGTCGAATTTGACGACACCATGGTATCTGTCTTGCGAGGCCTCGGCTGGCGCGTAGCCTTTGCCTTTTTGCGTGCGCACATGCACGAGAAATGGCCCATTACCCGCGTTGCGGACATTTTCAAGCACGGGCAACAGCTGATCAAGGTCGTGTCCATCGATAATACCGATGTAGTAGAATCCAAGCTCTTCGAATAACGTCCCGCCCGTGACGAAGCCGCGCGCCAATTCTTCGGCGAGGTATGCCTTCTCCTTGAAAAATTTTGGCAAACGATTGGCGATCTGCTTGCCAATGTCACGCAACGACCTGTACGTCGGACTCGACAGCAATCGCGTGAGATAGTTTGACATGGCGCCGACAGGCGGCGCGATCGACATCTCATTGTCGTTCAGGATCACGATAAGGCGGCGGTTCATCGCGCCAGCATTGTTCATGGCTTCATAGGCCATGCCGGCAGATATTGCACCATCGCCGATCACGCAAATGACATTGTGTTTCTGACCGGCAAGGTCGCGAGCGACCGCCATGCCCAAGCCGGCCGAGATCGACGTCGAGGAGTGTGCGGCACCAAAGCAGTCATATTCGCTTTCCGAGCGTTTGGTGAACCCGGACAACCCGCCACCTGTTCGCAGCGTCCGAATGCGGTCTCTGCGGCCGGTGAGGATCTTGTGCGGATAGGCCTGATGGCCGACGTCCCAAATCAGTTTGTCATGAGGCGTGTCAAAGATGTAGTGCAGAGCCACTGTCAACTCGATCACGCCAAGGCTGGCCCCCAGGTGACCGCCGGTAACGGCAACTGCATTGATTGTCTCGGCGCGCAATTCGTTAGCAACTTGCTGGAGGTTACGCGCATTGATACGTCGTAAATCTGCAGGACTCTTGATCGAGTCGAGGATGTTTGGAGTTGATTTTGTCAGGAAGTCATCGTTGGGCGCCGTCATGCTTTAATTACCTTCCCACCAAACTCGGAGGCACACTTGCCCCTGGCAAATCCTCTCAGAATATCTTCTGTCGCCCAATGCGAGCTTTGCCGGCTCGGCCAGGAATTCTCTCAGTTAGCGTCAATCTATGACGCGTGCAAAAGTTCCACGCAGAAAGGATTGATAATATTGCATCGAAGTGCAAGTGGGGGTGACTTAGCTGTGCCCGGAAGGCGACATTTCTCATGCTAAAGTTACTAGTTACGAGAATCGTCCGTTATTGTACTCAATTTCCCTGGCCGATCATTGCTTTAGCCCTGATCGGGGCAGTGGGCGCAACAGCCTACTCAGCCCGCCATTTCGCCATCAATACTGACATCAACAAGCTGATTTCACCCGATCTCGACTGGCGCAAGCGTGAAGCCGAGTTCGAGAAGGCGTTTCCTGGCCACTTCGGGTCGACTCTGGTCGTCGTCGACGCCGCCACGGCGGAATATGTCTCGCGCGCCAGCGCCGAGTTGGTTGCGCAACTGAGGTCGCGGCCTCAACTGTTCCGCTCGGTCGATGATATTGAAGGTAGTGAATTCTTCGCGCGCAACGGATTGTTGTATAGGCCGACTGAAGATGTCGGGAGCTTCACCAAGGGCCTCGGGCAGGCAGCTCCTCTAGTCGGCACACTTGTCGGTGACCCCAGCCTGCGTGGTCTCACACGCACACTATCGCTGGGCCTCGTCGGTGTGCAAAGCCACCTGATCACGCTCGACGCTTTGGCTCGGCCTTTGTCGATGGCATCCACGACGCTGGAGGATGTGCTGGCGGGGCGCCCGGCCTCATTTTCTTGGCAGGCGATGTTAAGCGGTCAGCAGCCCACATCCGCCGAGGTACGGCGGCTCATCGAAGTCCATCCCGTACTTAATTTTTCTGCGCTTCAGCCTGGCGAAGCCTCGAGCAGCGCTATCAGGCAAATCGTATCCGACTTGCAGCTCAAGCAAAAATACCAAGCGCAACTGCGCGTGACTGGCTCGGTACCGATGGCCGATGAAGAATTCGCAACCGTTCAGCAAGGTGCCCTAGCGAACGCTGTCGGGACCATCATCATTGTGCTTACGATCCTTTGGCTGGCGCTTAAGTCGGCGCGCATCATTATTGCAGTGTTCATCAATCTTTTCGTGGGATTGGCGTTGACCGCTGCGCTCGGGCTGATGATGGTCGGCGCATTGAACATGATATCGGTCGCGTTTGCCGTTTTGTTTGTCGGTCTCGGAGTCGATTTCGGCATTCAGTATTCAGTGCGCTACCGCGCCGAGCGTCATGATGTGCCCAAGCTTCGTCCGGCACTGACGCAGGCGGCGGAGAAAATCGGTGTCCCGCTGACGCTCGCGGCGGCGGCGGTGGCAGCCGGTTTCCTGTCGTTCCTTCCGACAGCCTATCGCGGTGTCTCGGAATTGGGTGCCATTGCCGGTGCAGGCATGCTGATCGCATATATTACAAGCATCACGCTATTGCCGGCACTCATTACAGTGCTCAATCCGACCGGTGAGCCTGAGCCCGTCGGATACCGTGCGCTCGCGCCGATAGATCGATTTCTCCAAGTCTATCGTGTACCCGTCATTGTGGGGACGCTGGCGATTGCCGTGGTGGGATCGCCCTTGCTCTACTATCTCACGTTCGACTTCGATCCCATTCACCTGCGCAGTGCCGAGACGGAGTCGATTTCGACCTTGCTCGATCTCGGCGGCGACCCGCGGACCGGTATCAACTCAGTCAACGTAGTTACCTCGTCGCTCGATGATGCTTCGAAAACAGCGGAGCAGTTACGGAAGCTGCCGCAAGTCTTGCAGGCGAGAACCTTGCTCAGTTTTGTGCCACAGGATCAGGAAAAGAAGTTGGCACTGATCCAGGACCTAAGCCGACAGCTTGGTCAGGCCCTGCAAAAGCGGGGATCAAGCAAGCCGCCGACCGATGCCGAAAATATCGCCGCCCTGAATGGCATGGCCAATCAGCTCAATAAAATCGCTGCGGACGCGAAAGGGCCGGGCGCCGATGCGGCCAAGCGCTTGGCCACAGACGCGATAAAATTGGCTCAAGCGACTGAGGAGACGCGCGTACGCGCGCAAACGGCATTCATTGTACCGTTCGAGACCGCCATTGCTCAATTGCGTAGTTTTCTGGGCGCCCAGCGGGTCAGTAGGGACAATCTGCCGGCGGCCGTGAGACAGCAGTGGGTGGCGTCAGATGGGCGCGCTCGCGTTGAAGTTGCGCCTAAAGGGAACACCGACGACACAGAGGTTTTGCGGTCGTTCGCCCGCGCGGTTGTCGCAGTTTATCCAAATGCCACGGGCGGCCCGATTTCAATCCTGGAATCGAGTCGTACGATCGTCAGAGCATTCTTTGAAGCGGGGCTTTATGCACTCGTTTCAATTGCCATCCTTTTATGGATTGTTTTACGGCGGTTTGGCGATGTTTTACTCACTCTTGTCCCGCTATTGCTGGCAGGCGTCGTGACGCTTGAAATTTGCGTCTTAATCGGCATGCCGCTGAACTTCGCCAACATCATTGCGCTACCCTTGTTGTTGGGCGTCGGTGTCGCTTTTAAAATCTACTACATCATGGCTTGGCGATCCGGCCGCACGGACCTGCTACAGTCGAGTCTAACCCGCGCCGTGATTTGGAGCGCTTTGACCACGGCAACCGCCTTCGGAAGCCTATGGCTTTCGCAACATCCCGGCACATCAAGCATGGGTAAGCTGCTGGCGTTGTCGTTGCTATGCACTTTGGCGGCGGCGGTGCTATTTCAGCCCGCGCTCATGGGTAAGCCCCGCGGAACCAAGCGCTAGTGAGCACACATCATCGCCCGGCTGGGGCTGACTGCCGGTTGTTTTGCGGCTATTGGATTGTTTTGCCGGAGTGCGTTGGATCGAAGGCGTCGCCGGGACATCCTGGGGTTTGACGCGGGTCCAATTCTCACCGCCGCACAAAAAGCCAAGGAAACACCCCTGCACGCGCAGAGTATTTGGATCCAGCAGGCTGATGCTGGCGGAATAAGTGTGACCGTCCTGCGAATTATAAATCTGTCCATCCCATCGATTTGTTTGGCTCGGCGTCATGCCGAGCAGAATCGGCATGCCCAGCGTCGGGCGGGTCCGCAGATTGGGGTCCGGGTTTTTGCTGTCGACCCCGGGCTGGGCTTCCCAGGCCACCACGCCCCACAACTTGCCGTCGCAATCGGCGATTTTGATACGGGCATACTGCTTCGCCACCAGCCATTCCCCGGTTGCGCCTGGCGCGGGGATATTAGTGGGCTGGGCTAAAGCGGCGCTGGTTGCGATGAGCCAGACTGCAAATGCAGTGTATAACGATCGGACATTGCCGGGATTTGAGTTCGTTCGGATTAGCACGGGCAGGGACCTAGAAAATCCAACGGGGCTAGCGGACATCTAACACCTGAAATAGCCAAAGTCGCGGCCGGTTCCGCCACTATGCGGACCAATTGTACTATAGTGGAACTCGGGGGCATGTTGGCCGTTGGGCGTGGATAGCTGCTCTTTTACGCCCGGGTCCATCGTCGAACGGAGTTTGTCTTGCTCGACTTTCCTGCGGAACTCAGCCCGCCGGCACCGGCGCCGCGAGCGCGCGCTTTGGGCCCGATTTCGCTGCTTCGCGTTCTCGCAAATAATCCTCTCGAAGCATGGACCTCAGCTCACTTTGAACGGCCGATCGTGACGAACGGGTTGTCGATCGGACGTGTCGCGGTCGTGAGCGATCCGACCGCAATTCGCCGGGTGCTTTTCGACAACTGCGAAAACTATCAGAAAGACTGGCTGCAGCGCCGCGTCCTGTCCGCCGGTTTGGTGGGAGGCCTGTTGACCGCCGAAGCTCAAAACTGGCGGGTGCAACGGCGGGCGCTTGCACCGCTTTTTGCGCGGAGAACAGTAATGAATTTTTCGGCCGCGATGGTCGATGTGGCCAACGCATTGGTCGAACGTCTTGCTCAACGCGAAGGCCAGGTCGTGGATATCACGGTCGAGGCGACGCGTGTCACATTGGAAGTCCTGGAGCGAACTATTTTTTCCGATGGGCTTGGTCGTGCGCCCGAAGACATCCGCATGGCAATGAAAAGCTATTTTGAAACGATCGGGCGGATCGACCCGTTCGACATGTTGGGCGTGCCGGACTTCGTCCCGCGTCCTGCACGCTGGAAATTGCGGCCTATGCTTCGTGTGTTCGAGTCTGCGATCGATACAATTATTTCGACTCGCCGAGACCGTATTGCGGCCGATCCGGACAGTGCGCCGCACGACATCCTCACTTTCCTGCTTGAGGCGGCGGATCCAAAAACCGGTGAAGCGCTCTCTGAAGCCCAGATCCGGGCGAATATCCTGACGTTCATCGCTGCCGGCCACGAAACGACCGCTAACTGTATTAGCTGGTCACTGTTTTTGCTGTCGCAATCGGGTAAATGGCGGGAGCGCGTCCAGGCAGAGGTAGATCGCGAGATCGACGGCACTCTCGACGGGTTGGCGGATCGCCTTGTTGAAACACGGGCCGTAATCGACGAGACGAACCGGCTATATCCTCCCATCGCTGCCATTAGCCGCGTGGCCCTCGGTCGGGACGAGCTTGCTGGCGAGCCGATTAAGCCCGGCACCATGATCGTCATCGCTCCTTATGTGCTTCATCGCCATCGCGCACTGTGGAGAAATCCTGATAGTTTCGATCCGGGCCGCTTCTTAGGCGATGCGCGTGAGACGATTGACCGCTTTGCCTATCTTCCCTTTGGGGTCGGTCCACGGATTTGTATCGGAGCGACCTTTGCAATTCAGGAAGCTTCGATCGTCATTGCGACGGTCATGCGCAATTTCACGCTTGAAATGGCGGCCGGCTACACGCCGTGGCCGGTGCTGAGAGTCACGCTGCGCCCAAAAGGTGGCTTGCCGATGATCGTGCGGCGGCGCTGAGTTGATCGACAAGCATTTGATGTCGGTCAAAACAATGATCTTGAATTGCGCTTATGTAACATCGCATTATCGGAAGCGCAAAAAAAGCTGGAGACCAAGGATCTCTCCGCGTGCACGCTCTATACGACCGTGGAGCCTTGCGCGATGTATTCTTTCGCAATTCGCGAAACTCGAATTGGTCGCGTCGTATTCTCCATCAAGTCGCCGATGATGGGCGGGCTATCCAAATGGAATTTCCTGCGCGACACCGAGGTCTCGCGCGCGTTACCGGAAGTCTTTGGATCCGTACCCGAGGTGATTGCGGGCCTGTTGCGTCAAGAGGCCGAAGCGGTTTGGTCGAAAATGGAATCCGCTTTTTTGGTCGGCCATCATGCTTGGCGGATATTTAGGCGGCAACACCGAAAATGGCTGCAAGCATCTCCCGTCGGTTCCCGGCGCGGCTTGTTGCGTAGGCTTTTTGCCCTCCATAGCCATCCTCGAAGCTTGACGGATTTGCGCCGGATGATTGGAATTGCGGTTATTGACCGTGGGCTTCCAAAACCTTCAAGCAAGCCTTCCTGAGGCTTTTGCGATGATCCTGGAGGCACGACAAAACACGAAGGTTGTCGGGAATGGCATCGCGACAGAACCTGAGTCCGGCGCACAGGCCGCTTGCTCCTCCGGCGTACCCTCAAAGAGGCCAGTCGGTGGGGCTGGCTTCTTCTCACTTGCGGCCAAAGCCTCGCCGGCAACGATTTGAATGAGGGCGAGAGCAGCGCAAATTCTAAGATACATTGTCAGATACCTTGATTTCGTGCATTGTTCGTGACGTCCGCGGTGTCGTCTCCACGTTCCATGAGGAACGGGAGAATGGCAAAGCGGGTGTCGGACCGGCGCGGGGCGTGCATTGAGTTCAGACATGTCAGTGTCCTTACAAAAGGCGATTGGCGTCATGCGCAGGGCCAGTTTGGTCGCGGCGCTTGCGATGTCCGTTGCCGGGACCTGTTATGCGCAAAGCATAGCCCCATTTAACCGACTGGCAGGGCAATGGTCAGGCTCCGGCAAAATCGAACTATCCGATGGCACACATGAGTCGATCAAGTGCCGTGCAGCTTATGATGCACTTGGCGACCAAAGCAAACTTCAGCTCAACATACGCTGTGCCAGCGACAGCTTTAATTTTGATCTGCGCGCCAGCGCCAACTACTCGGCCGGCGCGATCACCGGCAACTGGAGCGAATCGAGCCGAAACATCGCTGGCACGATTTCCGGCAGGGCCGATGGCGACCGTTTCCAAGTGGTGGCCCGCGCTTCGTCTTTTGTGGCCACCCTGACAGTGATCACCCATGGCGGACGCCAGTCGATCTTGATCAGATCACATGATGCTCAGGCGAGCATTAAAGGGGCCTCGATCAGCCTGAAGCGCAGCTAGCCGCCTTAGCTCCTATTCGGCCGAAGACCGCAGCAGCGACCGCCGTGACCGCCGGCGTACGATCTTGCTGAGGTATGTGGCGATCGGCCGCAACATGAACAAGTCCGCGATGAGCGCGGCCACCATCGCAAATGCGCTGAGCCAGCCGAATAGCCGCAGCGAAGGCAGGCTTGAGAGAACCGTCATGGCCAGCCCGCAAGCCAGCACTGCCGACGTAAGGATCAAGGGCGGGCCGACCAGAACGGTCGCACGCTCGACGCCCACCGCCGGGTCCGGATCGATGTCTTCGATCTGCAGGCGATTGAGGAAGTGAATAGTTGCGCTCAGCCCAAGGCCGAACGAGACGGTCAGAGCGATGACACTGGCGAACTGCAATCCCTGGCCCATCACCAGCAATACGCTGCCGGCGAGAACAATCGGAAAGAGTCCCGGCAATATACTGATGAGCATGACGAGCGGTGACCAGAACGCGAGGCCGATAAATGCGGCCACGAAGACAATCTCAATTGTGAGTCCTCTGCTCAATTTGTCGATCATGTTAGCGCTGTTGCGCGCCGAGATTACCGATAGTCCGGTGACAGAAATCTTGTATTCGGGATATTTCGCCCGAATGCTGTTCAGTTGTTGGTCCGCCCGATCGACAATCGGCAGCAATTGGCTGGCGTCCGAATCCGGGACGCGGCCGCTGACGATGACCGCGTCCTGTTCAGCTGAAATAAACCGACGTGTGAGATAGGGCGGCAGCAGATCGACGTACTGCTTTAGTGTTTCGACATCGGATTTATGCATCTTTTCAGCCAGCCAGCGCCGGAGTGTGTCCAATGACCAGACATTTCCCACGCCCGGCTGATGCTCGAGCAGTGCATGGACCTCGGCGATCACCGCCAGCGTTTCATGTGCATAAAGGGATTCCGCTTTTGGAAACTGGATATAGACCTCGAAAGGATTTGCGCCGGTCAGCTTGATGTCGAGACGATGGCTGGCCTGGACCGCCTGCTCGCGGTCGGGCACCTGGTCCGCGAGTCGGTAGCGCGCCTGAAGCTGTGCGTAGCCCAGCGACAGTGCGGTGACGACGATCAAGCTGATCAAAGAATAAAGTCCGGGCCGCGCCACCATTCGAACTGCGATCCAGCCGCAAAACCGGCGCAGCACGTTCAGGGCGGTGTCCATGTTTCTGACAGCGGCAACGAATTCGGCCTCGTTGTGAATGAGCAGGACACCGAGCAGCGGGACGCCCATCAAAACCGCGACCAGAGCGACGGCGACCGCCACAAGCCCCGCTTCACCGAAGGTTCGGATGAGGTCGGATGACGAAAACTGCAAGGCGATAAACGACACGCCGGCGGTTGCGTGGGTCAGCACACAGGCTGGCCCGACGATAAGCAGGGCATTACGAAAGGCGGTAACTTTACCATCGCCGGCGAGCAGGCGATCGCGGGCAGCAAAGGTAATTTGCATGCTGTCGGAAAAGCTGATGACCATAATGAGCGGCGTCATCACGTTCAGAAACATATTCAGGCTAAACCCGAACCATCCGAGCGCGCCAAGCGCGAGAAGAATTGCGACAAGCGGCGGGCCAGCGGCAATGATCATGAACGAGAAGCGACGGAAAAACATGATCGCGATCAGGCAACCGACCGCAAATCCGAGCGTGTTGTAGAGCAAGCGATCACGCTGAATGGCGTTGCGGATTTCATGCTGCATCACTGGGACACCGGACAGCTCTCCTCTAAGTCCAGAGCCTGCCAGGTGTGTTTTGACTTCGTTACGGATTTCGTCGACAACCTTATTGAGACTGTCAGGCCCGGTCGCGGCGGGCTCCAGAGCCAACACCATCAAAGTAAGCTTGCCATCGGGCGACAGCATTTTGTCGCGAATGATTTCATTGGCCGTCACTCGCTCGATAAGCGTTTGATATTCGGCGCCCTGCGGCAACGGGTTTGGGAATAGGGGAGGCGGGATTAGCCCGTTGTTAGGCGGCTCGCGCGCAGAAAAGATCGAGATTAGGCCCCGGGTGCCGTCAATCAGCTGAAGCTCGATAGCAAGTTCACGCAGCTTTTGCAGGGATGGTCGTTCCAGCAGCTGATCGCCTTCGATCACGATGAGAACGTCGAATTCGTTCGAGGGGAAGCGGCGCGTGACTTCCTCGTAGGTCCGGAATTCGTTGGTGTCGGATCGGAATAGCTGGCTCAGTGAATCGTCGACTTTGACCTGCGCAAAACCGATCGCTGCTATGACGCCCAGCACCACAAAGACGGCCGCGCACAGCATCCGGTGCGATAGCGCATAAAATCCAATACGTTCGATTCCCAGCGCAAGGTTGCGTGGTTTGATGGCACGTGGCGGGTCTGCCGAAACGCGGTCCGATGGCGGTACGCTGATCACTGGTCCCCCGTCCAGGTGCAGATGAAATGATGGACTTTCGGATACGAAATTGCCACTAGGTCGAGTGCGAATATTCCCCCACGGCCTACGATAGTTCCCATTGCCGCTAGTGCGCCGGTGCCGCAGCGCCGCTCAGCGCTGGAACCGGCCCGATATCCTTGAATCCACTTTTAAAAGCGGCCTAGGCGCCCTTAGGCGCCTGCTAGTTTGGCGGAAGTGTTGCTTACAACCACAGGATTTTTTTTCGATAGGCCAGATCGTCTAGCAGCGGTCTTGCCGGTCCCTGATGAATCACCGCACCGCGCTCCAGTGCGAAGACGCGGTCGGCCAGCGCCAGAACCAAATCGAGATTATGTTCGACGATGATAATCGAAACATGCTGACGCAATGCATCGAACACGCGGAACAGCTCTAGCACGACAGCTGGCGCCAAACCTTCAAATGGCTCGTCCAGCAGGAGAAGCTTGATGTTTCCCGATAGTGCGCGTGCGACTGCGACCATTTGCTGCTCGCCGCCAGACAGATAGTCTGCCGCAATATTTATGCGCTCTTTCAGGAGGGGGAAAAAACTAAGGATTTGTTCCTCACTCCAGAACACGCCGGTGTTGCCATCGGTCTTTCGCGCTAGGCGCCCGAGCGCCAGATTGTCTGCGACAGTCATGCCGGCAAACAGGCCGCGGCCTTGCGGCACATAGCCGACTCCCATGCGCGCGATGTCGGGTGTTGGAAGGCCGGCAATATCTTTTCCGTCGAACTCGATGGTGCCCGAGGCCGGTTTCACGAGGCCACATAACGTCTTGAGCAGAGTCGACTTGCCAGCGCCGTTGCGCCCCAGCAGGGCAACAATTTCGCCATCGCGCACGTTGAGGGTCGCATCGTTGAGAATATGGCTTTTGCCGTAGAACGCGTTCACGTTTTCGAAACGCAAAACGCATTTTTCTCCTACGCTGTCTGCGGCGTGACCGGTCGCGGGCGGCTTACCGGTGCCGGTATAGACCTCCTGAACGCGCGGATCGTTGCGTACCTCCTCGGGAGTGCCGGTCATCAGCACTTCGCCCTGGTTCATTACTGTAACTCGACGGGAGAAGCCGAGCACACGATCGATATCGTGCTCGACGATCAGCACTGGAATGTTCGCTGCGATGTTCTTGATGAGATTTGACACCCGCTCGCGTTCGGCGGCGGCGAGACCCGCGAGCGGCTCGTCGAGCAACAAAACATGCGGTTTGCATCCGAGCGCAATGCCCAGATCGACCAACCGCTGCCCGCCGTAAGACAACTCGCCGCTTTGTATGTTCTCGATGCCCTCAAGTCCTAGAAAGCGGATCAAGTCGGCAGTTTCCGCATGGATGTCGTCATAGCTGTCAGTATCGCGCCAGAAATTGAAGCGGCCGGGATGCCGCGCCTGCAGCGACAGGCGGATGTTCTCGTAGATCGACGAAGTGCGGAACAGACTGGTGATTTGGAAAGAGCGCGCGAGGCCCTGTTGACAGACTTCCTGCACGGGCAAGCCGTGAATAGTACGGCCGTTGAGCCGTATTGCTCCCTGGTCGGGATGATACAAACTTGACACCAGGTTAAATAATGTTGTTTTCCCTGCGCCGTTGGGACCGATCAACGCGTGGATTTCACCGGCGCCGAGCTGAAGGCTCGCGCCCGACACGGCGCGAATGCCGCCGAAATGCATGGAAACATCGATGACTTCGAGTACCGTGCCCTGTGCCGCTGTCGGGCGCAGGAATGCGGGGAGCGGCAATCCTTCATAAACCTTTCTTTTGCTCATCGCCGCCGCTTCTTCAGGGGAAGGACGCCAGCGCCGGCTGATTGTGCTCCAAATGCCCACGAGGCCGCTTGGTGAGAACAGTACGAACCCGACGAATACGAGGCCGAACCAAAGCAGCCAGTTCTGGGTCCAGATCGAAAACAGTTCACGAAATAGGATGAAAAACAGTGCGCCGAGCGCCGGGCCAAGGATGTGATGCATGCCGCCGATCACGACCATGGCGAGGAGCTCGCCTGAAAAAGGTACCGAAACCGTTTCCGCCGAAACCAGATAAGTTTGGAAGCCTAGTAGCGCGCCGGCGACGCCAGTCACCACCGCCGACAACACAAAAACTGCCAGCTTGTAGCGGTCGATCGGATAACCTTGGAACGTCGCGCGCAGCTGGTTTTCCCGTATCGCCACAAGCACATGCCCGAACGGCGAGCGCACCACACGCAGCAGGACGTACAGTGCGCACAATCCGATCAGAGCTACTACGACATAGAAAGCAAGCCCGTCGTCAAGGAAGATCGGCCCAATTAAGCCGCGCTTGAGGCCACTGAGGCCATCCTCACCGCCCGTCACCTCGGTCCACCGGAATGCGACGGTATAGGTGAGTGCGGCAAGTGCCAGCGTTAGCAACGAAAAATAAACTCCACGGCGGCGCAGGATGAGGATGCCGATCGCTGCCGATAACGCCGCCACCACTGCCATCGACAACAGGATTGGAAGCCAGATCTGGTCATGAAACCAATGCAGCTGGATCAGTCCGGCTGCATAGGCGCCGATGCCAAACCACGTGCTGTGACCGAACGACACCAGCCCCGTGTAGCCCACACACAAATTGAGGGCCATGGTCGCGATCGCGAGGATGATCACCATAGACGCCGTGTTAACAGATAGGCCTAACACGCGCATGACGAATGGCAACGCGATGAGCGAAACCGCGGCGATCCACAGTGGTCTATATTTCGAATGAGACAGAACCTTGCTCATTCGAATTTCTCAATGCGTTCGCCAAGCAGACCGCGCGGCCGGAACAGAAGCACAAGGAACATCAAAACGTAGATAGAGGCTTCGCCAGCGGCCGGCACGAAATGAATGGTGATGCCGCGCACCACGCCGACCAAAAGCGCGGCGAGCACCACGCCCCAAAAGCTGCCCAATCCCCCGATCACCACGACGACAAAAGCCACCGTGATGATTTCCGCGCCCATCGCCGGATGCACAATGGTAATTGGAGCAAAGAGCGCGCCGGCCAGGGCCGCCATTCCGACGCCGAGTACGACGATGACGCTCATGTAAGGCTGCAGCCTGATTCCAAGCGCGGCGACCATGTCGGGCCGCTGAATCCCGGCGCGCACAACGCGGCCGAAGGACGTCTTCTGCAATAGCAGCCAGACACCGAGCAGAATGGCCGCCACGACGGCCAGCAGCATCAGCCGGTAGCGCGAAAATAGAAAGTCGCCGACGAAAACCGCGCCTTTCAGGCTTTGTGGCATCGTCTGAGATAACGGTGCTGCGCCCCAGGTGATGCGCAGCAACTGCTCCGCCATCATGGCGAGGCCGAAGGTCACCAGTAGGCTAAGGATCGGATCGGCGGTGTAGAAACGACGCAAAATGAAACGCTCAAACAAAATTCCGAACATACCGACGACAACAGGGGAGATCACGATGGCCGGGCCAAAGCCGAGATAATTCGTGAGCTCGACCGCTACGTAGGCGCCGAAAGCGTAAAATGCGCCGTGCGCCAGATTGACCACGCCGCCGACGCTGAAGATCAGTGACAGACCAAGCGCGATCAGCAGGTAGTAGCCTCCGAGTACGAGGCCGTTGACCACCTGTTCTAGCAAGAACATGAACGTACTTCTCAGACCATCGCCGCTAAAGGGATGCGCCGGCAGCTTAACTCAGCTGTCGGCGAGCCGTCGTCGGACGCGGGCGTCGTAAAGCGCCCGCGTTCAGCATGCGATCACGATTTGAACGTGCAGGGATTCTGCTGTTCGGTCGGGTTGAGGATCTCCAGCGGTTGGTCCGCATTGGGCACCACGGTACCCAACGCGAGGAAGTCCCATTTGTCCTTAGCCTCGCCCTTCTTCCTGACCGTGAACGGATAGGCTTCCTGGATGAGCTGATGATCGAATTTCCGGAAGTACGCTTTGCGAGCCTTCAGGATGTCAAGCTGCGCGCCGCTCTCGAAATAGGCAATCAGCTTGTCCGTCTCTGTGGATTTCGTCTCGTTGATGGCTTGTGCCACCATCTTGAGCGAGACGTATTCGATCCAGGCATGGTTCTCCGGCGGCTTGCCGTTGCGCTTGATAAAGCCGTCAACGAAGGTCTTCGACGCGGGCAAATCGAGCGTGTGGTACCAGACCGTCGGCCAGGTCCCGCTCAAATTGCCTTCACCCGCCGCCCACGCGTCAGCGGTGTTCAGGTTGAAGCCGACGATCGGATACGGAAGTCCAAACTCGGCATATTGCTTGACCAAGTTGGTGACCTGATTGCCGGCGAGGTTGGAGCAGACTATGTCAGGTTTGGCCTGCCGGATTTTCAGCAGATAGGGACTGAAGTCGGTAACGTCGGTGGCGACGAGTTCATCACCGATCAGTTCGCCGCCGTTGCCTTTAAAGAAATTTCGCGCGGCGCCAGCCAGGTCATGGCCGAAAAGGTAGTCCGCGGTCAGCGTATAAAACTTCTTACCCTTCATCATGTTGTCGCGCACAAGCGCAAGGCCGACGGCATTGACCATGACCGTGCTGGGGATGTCGACATGGAAGGTGTAGCGGTTACAGTTCTTGCCGCGCAAAGCGTCCGAGCGGGCTCCGATCTGCAGGAAGAATCGCTTGTTGCGCTCGGCGACTTGCATGATCGTCAAGGCCACGGCTGAATTGATCTCGCCCATTAGGAAAGCCACGCCGTCCTGATCGAGCATGCGCTGAGCCTTGGTCGCGCCGGTCGCCGGATTGACCGAGTCTTCAGAGATGATCTCAATCTGGCGTCCCATGACCCCACCAGACTTGTTGATCTCCTCTTCGGCCATTCTGATGCCCAATTGGGCGTAGGCGCCAAGCGCACCAAGGAACCCGGTCAGCGGCGTGAGGTGGCCGATTTTGATCTTGTCCGTCTGCGCGCGGACGATTGCCGGAAAGCCGAAAGCAAGCATGCCGGTCAATGCAGCGCCGCCTTGCAGTACGCTTCGGCGTGTCTTGGTGGTCATCCCTTGTCCCCTCCGATGATCTGTTTGTGGCGGCTAGCGCTGCCGAGTTTTGTTCAGACGTTTCCACTCCGGTTCCTGACCGCACCGTTGCGGGACCGCACCGTCGGATGCGGGCGGGAGCATCTCACAATGTCAGAACGGCTTTCAAGTCTTGAGAAGCGTGCGACACGAGCATAGTCTACCCCGCTGCTGCTGGAGCAGGCTGCGCCCGGTCGAGTGACGGCGCGTCAATCCCGCAAAGGCGGGCAGGGAGCGACAATGCCGAGAATGAAGGGCGCCGAGCTGATCACCGAATATCTGATCGCCAACGACATTCCCTATGTCTTTGGCATCTGCGGGCACGGCAATGTCGGTATGCTTGACCCGCTTTATCAGGCACGCGACCGCATCACTCTAATTTCACCCCGCCACGAGCAGGTCGCGGCGCACATGGCGGACGCCTATTTCCGCGTGAAACACAAGCCGGTTGCAACGCTGACGTCATGCGGGCCGGGCTCTTGCAACATCATCATGCCGCTCGCCTGCGCGCTGACGGATTCCTCGGCAGTGCTAGCAATCACCGCCAACGTGCCGACGTCGCAGTTCAACCGCAGCCCATTCCAGGAAATAAACAAGCACTATCAGGCCGATTTTGTAAACATCGTGCGGCCGGTGGTGAAACGCAGCTATCAGCCGACGCGCGTCGACATGCTACCGCTAGCGCTGCGGCAAGCGACCACGACCATGCTTTCAGGCCGGCCGGGACCGGTGAATGTCGACGTGCCGTTCAACGTCTTTCAGGAGGAGGACGACGTCGAACTGCCGCCGCCGGCGCCGCCGTTTAACACGCAACGCAGCGGCGCTTCACCCGAAGAGATAGTCGGCGCGCTTGACATGATCCTCAAGGCAGAGCGCCCCGTCATCTTCATCGGTCATGGCGTCACGTTGTCTGAGGCGAGCCGCGAGCTGACCGAATTTGCCAAGAAGCTCGGCATTCCGGTGATTTCCTCGCCCAATGGTATGGGCTGTTTCGACATGACGGACCCGCTGTCGCTCGGCTTCATTGGCCGCAATGGCGCGTTTCCGGCCAACGAAGCAGGACGGCGCGCCGATCTTGTCGTGGCGATCGGCGCACGTTTTGACGACCGCTCCGCTTCTTCATGGATGCCCGGCTACTCTTGGAATTTTCCTGCGACTAGGCTCATCCACGCCGATGTCGATGCTGCCGAGCTCGGCCGCAACTATCCGCCTGACCTCGGTATTCTTGCCGACGCTCGCACGTTCCTGCGTCAGTTGCTCGCCGAGCTTGAGCGGCGCGGCAGGAAGAGCGAGGACACCAAGGCCTGGCTCACCGATATCGCAAAGTGGCGCGCCGAATGGGATAAGTTCACCAAGCCAAATTTCGAGCTGCACGCTTCGCCGATCCGACCCGAGCGAATTGTCGCTGATTGTCAGGCGGTGCTGCCGGACGACGCTATTCTCGCTTGCGACGTCGGCGTCAATCACAACTGGTACATGCAGTTCTGGAAGGCGCGCAAACCACAGACCATGCTCAATTCCTGGGGATTTTCCGGCATGGGCTTCGGCACGGCCGGTGCGCTTGGCGCCAAGCTCGCCGCGCCCGACCGCCCGGTGGTGGCGATCGCGGGTGACGGTTGCTTCACTATGGTGCCGCACGTCCTCTGCACCGCGGTCGAGTACAACATCCCGGTGGTCTGGGTGATCTGGAATAATTTCGGCTGGGTGTCGATCCGCGACATCCAGCTCGGCATGTTTGGAAACCGTGAGCACGGCACCATGTTCCATCAGGGCGACAACAAGAAGCCGTACAATCCGGATTTCGCCGCCTGGGCAAGAGCGACCGGCGTCGAAGCGATGACCGTCACCAAGTCGCAGGATTTTAAGGGCGCACTCGAACACGCGGTGAAGGCCAACAAGCCGTTTGTGCTCGACGTGTACGTTGACGCCGAGGTGCGGCCGCCGTCGACCGGCGCCTGGGAATTGCCACCGACGCCTTACAAGGAGCCGGTGTTTGGACATCGCTGGCTTCCCGGTGCCGCTCCGGTGAAGTGAGGAAACAATGTCGAAAGATGAACGCCGGAACGTCGCTGAAACGTGAAGGACCGAAATATTCGATCCGCGATATGACCGAAGAACGACTCGTTTTGTTCAACCTGTAGAAATGCGATTTCGCCCGTTCTACAAAGACTCTAAACACGTTAGAATTGTTGGAGCCTTATTTTGAGAAGCCGAGTAAAATCAAAAATCAGTCCTGAGCCAGGGCGTCCCGCTCGTGGTCGTGCGGGAATCGCGCGTATTGTCGAAAATCCCTTGCCGGACATCGATGATGACGTTGAGGATCGGGCGCGCGGCGGAGTGCAATCGATTGGCCGCGCCTTTGCTATTCTGGAAGAAGTGGCGCGCAACCGCGATGGGATCGGACTGGCCGATCTCAGCAAACGGGTTGGCTTGCACAACAGCACGACCTTTCATCTTGTGAAGACAATGGTCTCGCTCGGCTATATCCGGCAGATCAAGGAGAGCAAACGCTATCGTGTTGGCCGCCCGCTTTTCGTGCTGGCTGCCAGCGCTCTCGATGAGGTGGAAATGGTGAGCATGGCGACACCTGTCCTCGACGACTTGTCGCGCGAGACCGGCGAGAGCAGCCATTTTGCCGCGCGCATGAGCGACGCCGTGGTGGTTATGGCGCGCACGCCGGGGCCGGGCGCGTTTCAGCTCACGGATCGCGTTGGAGTCGTGCGGCCGGCCTACTGCACGGCATTGGGCAAAGTCATACTCGCCGCCCTGCGACCGGATCAGATCGACCGCTATCTTGACCGCGTAGAGTTGAAATCAATGACGCCGAAGACGATCACCAATGCGCAACGGTTACGGCGGGAGCTGCAGGATGTCCGCCGCGCGGGCATTGCTTTCGACGACGGTGAATTCGACAACGAAATGCGTTGTGCGGCAATGCCTGTGCATGATTTCAGCGGCAAGGTTGTCGGAGCAATCGGAATTTCCGGACCGGTCTGGCGTTTGTCGATCCAGGCGCTGCAGAACAAGGCGCGCCATCTTGATGAAGCGGCAAAGCGATTATCGGAAGCTTTCGGTGCTTCCCAGGCTTCCACTAAGTAAATTCATGACGCACGTGATTGTAGCCCGATGGCGCCCACGCGACGGTCAAATCGAGAAGATCGAGGCGATCTTGCGCGAGCTAGCTGAAAAAGTGCGCCAAGAGCCGGGCAACCTGCAGTTCGTCGTCCAGCGATCCCATGTGCGCGCGACCATGGAAAGCAAGTTCTGGGGAGCCTGGCGTGTCGCGCGGGCGGCCGAAATCCGCGCTGGTGGTTCGCTTACGCTGGTGACGGGCTACTTTAGCATTCGTCCTCGACCCGGAGCTGCTATTGTCGGCGCGGTGAACGGCGCTCTCGAGTCATTGACGCGTGGTCTGGCGCTCGAGCTGGCGCCTGTGAGAGTGAATGCGGTGTCGCCCGGGACCATTGACACGCCCATACGCTCCAGCATGCCGGAGGCTGCGCGTAGCGACATGCTCGCAAAGGCCGCGGCCGCGTTGCCCGTTGGCCGCGTCGGCGTGGGTGAAGATATCGCTGCGCAAATCCTCACGTTCATGACAGTCGGCTTTGCGACCGGATCGATCGTTTATATCGATGGCGGCGCGCTAATCATCTGACATTACAATGAATTAGTGGTCGCTTCCTGCACTGTCAGCGGAATTCGGCTATAGTGGGGAAAGCGGCGATCTGAAACAGGAGAGGACGGATGCCACGGCACGCGACCTATGTTCCTCACGGCGTGATCCCGGCAGTGCTGCTGCCATTCGACAACGATCTCGCGATCGACGAAGCGGGCTTCCGCAAGCATCTGCGCGACGTGGCTGCGACCGAAGGTCTCTCCGCCATAACGATCAATGCTCATTCGACCGAGGTTGGCTCGTGCTCCTTCGAGGAGCAGAAGCGCGTGCTCGAGATCGCGCATGACGAGATCGGTGCTCGCCTGCCGCTGGTCAATGGCATCTGGGCCGACGGCAGCATCGAGGGGGTACGCATCGCACGCATGGCCGCGCAAGGCGGCGCTTCGGCGCTGCTTGTGTTTCCGCCGGCCCCATTCACCCTCGGCCAGTCGCCGGCTATGGCGCTCGCGCATTTCAAGCGCATTGCAGACGCGACCGATCTGCCGCTGATCGTGTTCCAGTACCCGCTTGTAACCGGCCAGGGCTACCCCAAGGACACGTTGCTGAAGCTGTGCGAAGAAGTGCCATCGATCCGCGCCATCAAGGACTGGATCGGCAACGTACCGCATCACGAATGGCACATCCGCACGCTGCAAAATCTGCCGCGGCCGGTGAACGTGCTTACCACACACAGCTCGTGGCTATTCTCTTCGCTGGTCCTCGGCTGCAATGGGCTGTTGTCGGGCTCGGGTAGTGTGGTCGCCGATTTGCAGGTGCAGCTCTTCCGCGCGGTGCAGAAGAACGACATGACGGAAGCGAAACGCCTTAACGACCGCATCGAGCCGACCGCACGCGTGTTCTATGCCGACCCCTTCGTCGACATGCACAATCGCATGAAGGAAGCGCTGGTGCTGCTTGGCAAACTGCCGCGCGCAGTGGTGCGCCCGCCGCTGGTCAAGATTGAGCGCGGGGAAATCGCGCGTATCCGCCAGGCGTTGGTCGAGGCCGGATTGCTGGACAAAAACGCCGCCCGCGACGCGGCGTAGCTGGTCGTCGTCCCGGGCGAGCGAAGCGAGGCCCGGGACCCATACTCCGCAGCCTATCGAGAGTCCGAGGCGTACGGGTCCCCGCCTTCGCGGGGACGAAGGCCCCGGCGCCTCACATAATCGCGAATTCGGTGTTGCGCCGATCCGTCACAAGCATGCTGCCGGGATAATGCGTGATGCAGAATTCCGGCTTCACCGTCGCAATCACGCATTGTGGCGTCACCCCGCAGGCCCAGAACACCGGCAGTTCGTCGTTACGGACTTCGACGACGTCGCCATAGTCGGGCTTGCCGAGATCCTTGATGCCGATCATCTCCGGCTTGCCTATATGCATCGGCGCGCCGTGAACGGAGGGAAAGCGCGTGGTGATCTGCACGGCGCGGATGGCGTCGCGCGGCGTCAGCGGCCGCATCGATACCACCATCGGTCCATGGAACAGGCCAGCCTCGTGAGTAGCGATAGAAGTGCGGTACATCGGCACGTTGCAGCCGCGCGTGATGTGGCGCAGTTCGATGCCTTCCGCCATCAGTGCTTCCTCGAACGAAAACGAGCAGCCGATCACAAAGCTCATTAGGTCGTCGCGCCAGAATTCGCGCACATCCTCCGGCTCGGCCACCAGCTCACCATTTTTCCAGACGCGGTAGCGCGGCAAGTCAGTGCGGATGTCGAGATCCTCGCCCAGTTCCGGCACGCGCGGATTGCCGGGCGCGGAGGTTCCGATCAGCGGGCAGGACTTGGGGTTGAGCCGGCAGAAACGCAGAAAATCGGCGGCGAGTGCCTGCGGCAAGATGGCGAGATTTCCCTGCATGTAACCCGGCGCGAGTCCTGCAGTCGTGCCACGGTGTGTCCCGGCCCTAATCGCAAGGCGCGCTGAAAGCCCGCTGACGGGTTCGAATTGGTCGTCTCGGCGCAGGGGTGCGAGGGCCATTGGCTAATCCATGCCGTTGTCGCAGCGAGCATAGCACCGACTGCTGCTTCGTTCGAGCGCGGCTGCCCAATCCGCGGGCAGTCATAATGACCATGTGAGGGCGATACATCAATGTGCATATTGCGGTTGAAACTTTCTGCGGGATCGCGTTTGCTAATGGCAAAGGGCCCGCCAAGGGCTGGCAGGGAGGGAACTGCAAATGCCGCTCGTGCCGCCAGGCATAGGCGTGCGATCGCCGCGTTCGCGTCCGCTGCGCGGTGCCGGTGATCACGCCCGTTTTTTGCACAACGAATCCAGCTTTTGTTTCGGCGTCTGTGCATCCGCGCGGGCATCGATGAGGCCAATTGAAATCCTGAGGGAGGACTCGCGATGACTGAAAAATGGAAAGAGGAGGGGTGGGCGCAAGACTTCTGGTACAGCGGCAAGGTAACCCGCCGCACGCTCGTCGGCTGGGGCGGCGGCGTGTTGGGCGCGGC
>JBARNC010000215.1:0-1755 GCA_049802775.1 Pseudolabrys sp.
ATGAAGGAGTCCGACATCATGGGCGTGATCGAAGGCGGCGCCGCTGCCAAGAAGAAGGCCGCCTAAGGCGATCCTTGTCCTGAAGAGCGCCCGCAAGGCGCGCTCGAAGGACGAGGGCGAGGAATCAAACAACTCATCCATCGAGAGGCCGCGCTCGCGGCGCTCCCTAAGATGCGAAACCTGAAGGAAACGAAACAATGGCTGCTAAAGAAGTCAAATTTTCTGTCGATGCCCGCGACCGTATGCTGCGCGGTGTCGACATTCTCAACAATGCGGTGAGGGTGACGCTCGGCCCGAAGGGTCGCAACGTCGTGCTCGATAAATCGTTCGGCGCCCCGCGCATCACCAAGGACGGTGTGACGGTCGCCAAGGAAATCGAGCTGGAAGACAAGTTCGAGAACATGGGCGCACAAATGGTGCGTGAAGTTGCGTCCAAGACCTCGGACGTCGCGGGTGACGGCACCACCACCGCGACCGTACTGGCCGCCGCAATCATCAAGGAAGGCTCCAAGGCGGTTGCCGCAGGCATGAACCCGATGGACCTCAAGCGCGGCGTCGATCTCGCCGTCGAGTCCATCGTCAAGGACCTTGAGAAGAATTCGAAGAAGGTCACATCGAACGAAGAGATCGCCCAAGTCGGGACCATTTCCGCCAACGGCGATCGCGAGATCGGTGATTTTCTCGCCAAGGCCATGCAGAGGGTCGGCAACGAGGGCGTGATCACGGTCGAAGAGGCAAAATCTCTTGAAACCGAGCTCGACGTCGTCGAAGGAATGCAGTTCGACCGCGGCTATATCTCCCCCTACTTCATCACCAATGCCGAAAAGATGCGGGCAGAGATGGAGGACCCCTACATCCTCATCTATGAAAAGAAGCTGTCGGGCCTGCAGGAACTACTGCCGCTGCTCGAGTCGGTGGTGCAGGCCGCCAAGCCGCTGCTGATCGTGGCTGAGGACGTTGAGGGCGAGGCGCTTGCCACGCTCGTCGTCAACAAGCTGCGCGGCGGGCTCAAGGTCGCCGCGGTGAAAGCGCCGGGCTTCGGCGATCGCCGCAAGGCCATGCTGCAGGATATCGCCATCCTGACCGGCGGCCAGGCGATTAGCGAGGACTTGGGCATCAAGCTCGACAAAGTGACTATCAACATGCTCGGCCGCGCTAAGAGGGTGATGATCGACAAGGAGAACACTACGATCATTCATGGCGCCGGCAAGAAGGCCGACATCGAGGCGCGCGTCAACCAGATCAAAGCGGAGATCGAGGAGACCACCTCCGACTACGACCGCGAGAAGCTGCAAGAACGGCTGGCCAAGCTCGCGGGCGGTGTTGCGGTGATCCGCGTCGGCGGCGCCACCGAGACCGAGGTGAAGGAGCGCAAGGATCGCGTCGATGACGCGATGCACGCGACCCGCGCCGCGGTTGAGGAAGGCATCGTGCCGGGCGGCGGTGTCGCCCTGCTCCGTTCCGTTGAGGCGCTCAAGCGCATCAAGACCGACAACGAGGACCAGAAGCACGGCGTTGAGATCGTGCGCAAGGCGATCCAGTCGCCGGCGCGCCAGATCGCGATCAATGCCGGCGCCGATGGCTCGGTCGTGGTCGGCAAGATCATGGACAAAGACCAGTACTCGTACGGCTACGACGCTCAGTTGGGTGAGTATGGCAACCTAGTGACCAAGGGCATCCTCGACCCGACCCAGGTCGTGCGTTGCGCCCTGCAGGATGCAGCTTCGGTCGCCGGCCTGCTGATCACCACGGAAG
>JBARNC010000216.1:0-13742 GCA_049802775.1 Pseudolabrys sp.
GTCACTCAGCCGACCCGTCAGGGGTTTGGCACCATGTTGCTCAAGGCAGTATTTCCGGATGCCCGCTTTGACTATGCAATGGAGGGATTGAACTGTGAAATTGACGTTTTGCTAAAGACCGATGAGCCTGACGCAGTGGGTGGTCTCAGCTTCGCAAATGAGTGATCCTATGTGTCCGCTGTTGGCACTTAGCGGACATGGTAACGCAGCCCGTCAATGTCCGCTTTCGGGGGTGAAGCGGACATCAGCCAGGCGGGCGGAAATGTCCGCTTATGACCCCAAAGCAGACATCCTTAGGAGCCAATTTCACCGAGGCTAGGCTGTGGGACCTGGTCGAGTGCGAAATGGGATGACACGGTCGCGCTTCCGGCGCGGGGGATTAATACGTACTATCGCGTCCGCAAGTTCGCGCTGAAGGAAAGGCTTCGCAATTTTCGCCAAGCCGATGTCGTCGCCTGGGACACGGTCTGCATAGCCAGTCGCGAGCAGGACGGGAATATCCGGCCATTCGTGTTTGATGGCTTTGGCAAGATCAGTCCCGGTCATGTGGGGCATAGCCTGATCGGTAATGACCAAGTCGACGGAATCCTCGCGCCGGAGAATTTCGAGCGCCTCCCTGCCTGAATAAGCCTCGAAAGCGGTGTGACCAAGGTCCTCGAGCATGGAGGCCGTGTTCATGAGAACGAGCCCGTCGTCATCCACCGCCAAGACCGTGAGCGACCGGAGTGTCTTCGCTGGAGCCGCTTGCGCGGAGTGGGCCGCATTAACCGTCTGGCTGGAGACTTTGGCAGCCGGCAGCCAAAGCTCGGCGATCGTACCATTGCCTTGCTGGCTGTGCAGCATGAATCGCCCGTCGGATTGCTCGGCAAAGCCGTGCACCATCGAAAGGCCAAGCCCGGTCCCTTTGCCAGGCCCTTTAGTCGTGAAGAAAGGCTCGGTCGCCCTGCGCAGCGTCTCTTCATCCATCCCTTCACCTGTATCGGTCACGCTCAGGCAAATGTAGGAACCGGGCTTCAATTGAATGCTGTGACCGGCAGCAATGTTTTCTTGCCGCGCGGCCACGATAATCTCGCCGCCATCGTTCATAGCGTCGCGGGCATTGACGGCCAGATTGAGCAGTGCGAGCTCCAGCTGGTTAGCGTCTGCCTGGACGGCAGGGAGGACGAGCGGAAAACGGGTCTCTATTCTGAACGTCGGGCCAAGCGATCGTTGAAGGAGCTCTTTCATCCCACGCACGAGCTCGGGAATGTCGATCGCTTCCTGCTTGAGCTCCTGGCTTCGGGCGAAAGCGAGCATGCGCTGGGTCAGGGTCCTGCCCCGCTGCGCACCCTGGGCTGCGTTTTCAAGTAGCGCTATGCTTTTAGGGTCGTCGGGTAAACGTTTGCGCAAGAGTTCGAGACTGCCAAGCACTGCAGTCAGCAGGTTGTTAAAATCGTGGGCTATGCCGCCGGTGAGCTGGCCAATCGCCTCCATCTTTTGCGACTGGCGCGAGATCTCACGCATCTTTTCGAGGTTCTCCTGAGCCTCCTTGCGCTCAGTCAGATCGCGCGTGATCTTGGCAAAGCCAATGATCTCCCCAGAGCGCGCGCGAATTGGATCAATGACGACGTAGGCCCAAAAGCGCGTGCCGTCCTTACGGACGCGCCAGTCTTCGGCCTCGAATTTTCCTTCACGGGCGGCGGTCTCCAATGCATGCGTCGGCCGGCCAGCTTTCTGGTCTTGCTCGCTGTAGAACCGCGAGAAGTGCTGACCAATGATTTCGGCGGCTGTGTACCCCTTCAACCGCTCCGCGCCGGGATTCCAACTCGTCACAACACCATAGGAGTCCAGCATGTAGATGGCGTAATCCGTCACAGCCTCAATCAGGAGGCGATAACGTCCTTCGTCCGTTAAAGACGATAAATATTGGTCGGATTGTTCCATCAATGCTGCGATGCCGCCATAACACCGATCAAAGGGCAACTTAGTCAAATGCCCACAGATACTGAATGTTCCGGGTGTTACGATAACGTGTTGAAGACCGGATGATCCATTGCCAAATGTCCGCTATTGGCAGGGGGTAAAGCGGACATCGCAAGGCTTGAGCGAGGAGTTCGAATCTCTTTGGGTGCGCCAGCACTTAGCACCCGGCTTCCGTGCAAAAAATTACTGATTTTTACGGTCTTTGCAAGGAAGTGCGGCTCCGCCATTCAGGCTGTCGCGAACCGACAGTGATTTCGAATCCCAGTTCCGCCACCACCATCCACGGGAACCAGTTCTCTAGCTGTCCGAAGCCAGTGCTAATTGCGTTGAATTGGTGCCGTTGGGCCTTCGGTGGCGTTGCGGCCTGCGGTGGTGTCTATTGGCTTTCGGTCTTGCCGCCGAAACTTCTCAGCAGCGGCGACGGAGCGAGCGTAATGGGTGCGGGCCTTGGCTCTGGTTTCTTCATCACGTTTTTCTTCTTTGTCGGCCTCGCCTTCTTCGTCCCCTTCTTATTGCGCGTCGGGGCACTGCGCTTTGCCTTCTTGGATTTCTTCGCCACAGTCAACGTCCCGATCGATTTCAACCAAAATTATGCCAACATGGCCCTACGCCGCAGCACGGCCGAAACGGCAGGGCCGTCGCGGAATCGGCGTGGGCCCTACACCATCTTGCTGGCATTTATTGAATTGTCTCGGTGGCGGAGGCTGCATGAGAGGCTTGATGAAAGAAGCAGACTTCCTGGCCAGCACCAAAACGAATGCCTGGGATCATCTCGATCGCAGCTTGAGGCTAATAAGCGATGCAATGAAAGAACCCGGTGGGACGGGCCCGAACGGGATGTCGAGATTGTGTTTATGCCAATTTTATGCAATTGTGACCCCAATTCACAAACAACAAAAACTTTCATTGGGAGGAAGTAATGGCAATTGCAGCGGGTTCTGCCGAGAAGGCCCGTGTGTCCGAGGGGACGCGCTGGGGCCAGCTAGTCTTCGGCATCATATGCATGGTGATGATCGCCAACCTGCAATACGGTTGGACGTTGTTTGTCGGCCCGATCGATCAGAAATACCATTGGGGCCGCGCGGCGATTCAAGTCGCTTTCACCATCTTTGTTCTCACAGAAACGTGGCTGGTGCCGATCGAGGGCTACTTGATCGATAAGTTTGGCCCGCGCGCGATGATCAGTGGCTCTGGCGTACTGGTGGCGATCGCGTGGGTCATCAACTCGGTCGCGGATTCTCTCTTTCTGCTTTATTTAGGCGCTGCCATTGGAGGTATTGGTGCCGGCGTGATCTACGGCGGCTCGGTCGGCAATGCGCTTAAGTGGTTCCCGGACCGGCGCGGCCTTGCCGCCGGCCTGACAGCGGCGGGTTTCGGCGCAGGCTCCGCGCTAACCGTCATTCCGATCGCCAATATGATCGCGTCGAGTGGCTATCAGGCGGCCTTCCTCTGGTTCGGACTTGCACAGGGCATCGTGGTGATCCTAGTGGCATTGTTGCTACGTGCCCCTGAAGCCGGCGAAGTGCCGGCGAGTCAAGCGGTGCAGCAATCGCGCCGCGACTATGAATGGCAGGAAGTGCTCAAGACTCCGCCATTTTATGTCATGTACGTGATGTTCGTCGCGGTTGGCGCCGGCGGTCTGATGGCGATTGCGCAACTGGCGCCCATCGCCAACGACTATAAGATCGCAACCATCCCAGTGTCGCTGATTGGGATAACGCTTCCGGCCCTCACATTCGCATTGACCATAGACCGAGTCCTCAATGGCATCTGCCGGCCACTCTTCGGCTGGGTCTCCGACCAAATCGGCCGCGAGAATACGATGTTCATCGCCTTCCTGCTCGAGGGCATAGGTATCTACGCATTGCTCTACTTCGCCAATAACCCATTGCTGTTCGTGATCTTGTCCGGTGTGGTGTTCTTCGCCTGGGGCGAAATCTATTCGCTATTCCCGGCGACCTGCACCGACCTATATGGAAAGAAGTTCGCCACCACGAACTACGGGATGCTGTACACGGCGAAGGGCACAGCGGCCCTGCTGGTTCCCCTCGCGAACGTATTGACCAGTGCGACCGGCAGTTGGCACGCGGTGTTTTATGTCGCGGCGATCCTCAACATCGTTGCCGCGATCATGGCGCTGGCGGTGCTCAAGCCGATGCGTATCAAGTTCATTTCGAAGAGCTGAAGTGCGCCGTAAATGATTATGCCGTCCGCGGAGATCCTGCGGGCGGCTTTTCTTCCTGATGTACGACAAAGGCGCTCAGCAGTTGCCTGCGTGCTCGTATCTGGCATATTGTATACCAGTCATGAGTAATCGAGACCGTAGTCCCCGTCGCGTTGGCGTTTCTAGCCGCGAAGCCGCCCGCGCTTCGTTTGCGCCGCAGCCAGCGCTCCAGCCCATCGACGTTACGCCGAGCTTCAAGCACAAAGCTTATACGGCGTTAAAAAACGCAATTGTGGCGATGGATATCTATCGCAGCCGCGACGATATCCGGTTGGACGAGCGGAAACTCGCTCAGGAGTTCGGCATCAGTCGCACGCCCGTGCGTGAAGCGATGGCTCAGCTTGAGAGCGAAGGCTTCGTTCGCTCGGTGCCCCGACGCGGCATTTATGTCGTGCGCAAAACCAAACGCGAGGTGATCGAGATGATCACCGCTTGGGCGGCGCTGGAAAGCATGGCGGCGCGGCTGATCACGCAGACTGCGACCGACGCGGAGATCGCAGGTCTGCGCAAAATGTTCGCGACTTTCAAGAACGGCAAATTGCGAGCGCATCTCGACGAGTATTCCGACGTCAACATCGAATTTCATCAGACGATCATCAAGCTTAGCCACAATGATGTTTTGATCGACCTTGCAGAGAATCTCTTCACGCACATGCGCATGATCCGGCGCAAGACGATTGGCGAGAAGGATCGTGCGGACCGTTCGATTCTCGACCACATGAACATCATCGAAGCACTGGAAGCACGAACGACTGATCGCGCCGGAGAATTGGTGCGCGATCATGCGCTTGGCCTTGCCGACCATGTCGCTCGCTACGCCGATTACCTTGATTAAATGAACAGAAGAACAGGAGGATTCCCATGGCCGAAGCAGCAGTGAAAGAAAAGAAAAACGAGACGACGATGGTACCTGGAGCACCGCAGGATCTGACGGATGGCTTTCATCTCATCATTGATGCACTCAAGCTCAACGGCATCAAAACGATTTACGGTGTGCCTGGTATCCCGATCACGGACTTCGGGCGTATGGCGCAGGCCGCAGGCATCCGCGTGATCTCGTTCCGGCATGAGCAGAATGCCGGCAACGCAGCCGCGATCGCCGGCTTCCTGACAAAGCAGCCCGGCATCTGCCTCACGGTGTCAGCTCCGGGCTTTCTCAACGGTCTGACTGCGCTAGCCAATGCGACGACCAACTGCTTTCCGATGATCCTGATCAGTGGCTCGTCCGAGCGTGAGATCGTCGACCTGCAGCAGGGCGACTACGAAGAGATGGATCAATTGGCCATCGCCAAACCGCTCTGTAAGGCGGCCTTCCGCGTGCTGCATGCCGCAGATATCGGCATCGGCGTGGCGCGCGCGATCCGCGCAGCCGTTTCCGGTCGCCCAGGCGGTGTCTATCTCGATCTGCCGGCCAAATTGTTCTCTCAGGTTATGGACGCAACGGCCGGGGCGAAGTCGCTCGTCAAAGTCATCGACCCGGCACCGGCCCAGATTCCCGCTCCAGCTGCGGTCAAGCGTGCGCTCGATGTCCTGAAGGCTGCCAAGCGTCCCCTGATCATTCTCGGCAAAGGCGCGGCATACGCGCAGGCCGATGACCAGATCCGCGCCCTGATCGAGAAGATCGGCATTCCTTTCCTGCCAATGAGCATGGCCAAGGGTCTCTTGCCTGACACGCATCCGCAGTGTGCGGGGGCCGCTCGATCGACAGTGCTGAAAGAGTCCGACGTCGTAATGTTGATTGGTGCGCGCCTCAACTGGCTGCTGTCGCACGGCAAGGGCAAGAACTGGGGTGAGCCAGGATCGAAGAAGTTCATCCAGATCGATATTGAGCCCAGGGAGATGGACAGCAATGTCGAGATTATCGCTCCGGTGGTCGGCGACATCGGTTCCTGCGTGTCGGCTGTTCTCGAGGGCATCGATAGCAAATGGCCGGCTCCGCCGGCTGACTGGGTCGGCGCCGTCAAATCGAAAAAGGAAGAGAACATAGCCAAGATGGCTCCGAGGCTGATGAAGAACTCGGCGCCCATGGACTTTCATAGCGCGCTCGGCGCCCTGCGCACCATCATTAAAGAGCGGCCGGATGCAATCCTCGTCAACGAAGGCGCCAACACGCTCGATCTCGCGCGCGGCGTCATCGACATGTATCAACCGCGTAAACGCCTGGATGTCGGCACCTGGGGCGTGATGGGCATCGGCATGGGCTATGCCATCGCAGCCGCCATGGAGACCGGTAAACCCGTGCTCGCGGTCGAAGGCGATAGCGCCTTTGGTTTCTCCGGCATGGAAGTGGAAACGATCTGCCGGTACAACCTGCCGGTCTGCGTCGTCATTTTCAACAACAACGGCATCTATCGCGGAACCGACGTCAATGCCGCTGGCGGTTCGGACCCTGCGACAACCGTCTTCGTCAAAGACGCGCGCTACGACAAGATGATGGAAGGATTTGGTGGCGTTGGCGTCCGTGTGACGACGCCTGATGAACTCAAGCGCGCCGTCGACAAGGCCATGGACTCCGGTAAGCCGACCCTCATCAACGCGGCGATCGATCCTGCGGCTGGCAGCGAGAGCGGCAGAATCGGCAATCTCAACCCGCAAAGCGTGGTTCGCAAGAAATGACGCGAGGCGTCATTCCGGACGCGCGGTAGCACAAAGTGGTGCATCGCTGATCCGGGATCGACCAAAGGAATGAATTAGCCTGGCCCCGATTCTGCAGCGCACCGCTTCGCGCTGCGCTGCGCCCGGGATACGAGACCAAGATACTGGAGGATCAAGATGGCCAAGAAGAGATCGAAGAAAACAAAAACGGTTGCAAAGAAATCGCAGCGCAAAGTTGTGAAGCTTGCCACCGCACGGAAGGCGAAGGGCAAGAGTAACGGCAAGCCCAACGGTGTGCCGCGACCGTCAAGTAAGCCTTATGGGCAAGACGACAAGGCGCTCAGCGGCGTGCGCATTCTCGACATGAGCCACGTCCAGGCCGGTCCGACCTGCACGCAGATGCTGGGTTGGTTCGGCGCCGACGTGATCAAGGTCGAGCGTCCCGGCATCGGCGACGTTACCCGCGGTCAACTGCGCGACGTGCCGAACGCCGATAGCCTCTATTTCACCATGCTCAACCACAACAAACGCTCGATCACCATCGACACCAAGCATCCGAAGGGAAAAGAGGTGCTCGATCGGTTGGTGAAGACCTGTGACGTGCTGGTGGAGAATTTCGGCCCCGGTGTGTTGGACCGGATGGGCTACACTTGGGAGTATATCCACAAACTCAATCCGCGCATGATCGTCGCCTCGATCAAGGGCTTCGGTCCGGGCCCCTACGACGACTGCAAGGTCTACGAGAACATCGCACAGTGTGCCGGCGGCGCCGCCTCGACTACCGGCTTTCGCGAAGGCCCACCGCTGGTTACCGGTGCGCAGATCGGCGATTCAGGCACCGGTCTCCATCTGTCGATTGGCATCATCGCTGCACTTTATCAGCGAATCCGCTCGGGCAGGGGCCAGAAGGTCAATGTCGCGATGCAAGACGGCGTGCTCAATCTCTGCCGCGTGAAGCTGCGCGATCAGCAGCGCATCGCGAAAGGGCCGCTCACCGAATACAGCCAGCACAGCGAGGGCATTCCATTCGGGGTTTCGGTACCGCGCGCCGGCAACGATTCCGGTGGCGGCCAGCCGGGCTGGATCTTGAAGTGCAAGGGCTGGGAGAGCGATCCCGACGCCTATATCTATTTCATTACGCAGGCGCCGGTTTGGCAGGCGATCTGCGACGTGATCGGCGAGCCGACCTGGAAGACCGATCCAGACTACGTCACACCGAAGGCCCGGCTGCCGAAGCTGAAGGCCATCTTCGCGCGCATCGAGCAGTGGACCATGACCAAGACCAAGTTCGAGGTCATGGAAATTTGCAATAAGGTCGATATCCCGGTCGGTCCAATCTTGTCTATGAAGGAGATCGCTGAGGAGCCATCGTTGCGCAAGACCGGCACGGTGGTCGAGGTCGATCACCCAACGCGGGGTACATATCTTACCGTCGGCAATCCGATCAAACTGTCCGACTCGATTTCCGAGGTTAAGCGCTCGCCGCTCTTAGGCGAGCACACCGACGAAATCCTGAAGGACGTACTCGGCTTCAAGCCTGCTGAGATCGCAGAGATCAAGGACTCCGGCGCCCTCAGCGCGCCGAAGAAGGAAGAAAAGGCGGCGTAAATTCCCTCTCCCCGCTTGCGGGTAGAGGGTGCTGGGCGCCATCGGGCGCGAGGTGAGGGGGCCTCACTGCTACGGCGATGCCCCCTCACCCGAGTTCCTCGCTGGTGCTCGGAAGTCGACCTCCGCCCGGCGGGGAGAGGTGAAGAAAAGTATGGGGAGGGGTTGAATGCGTATCGTAGTCCACGGCCAGCAGGCCTTCGGCAAGGCCGTGCTGGAGGCGCTCATCAAGCGTGGCGAGAACGTGGTCGCGGTCTATGTCGCGCCCGAAAAGCCCGGACAGAAGGCTGACCCGCTGAAAGAAGCCGCCGTCGCCGCCAAGCTGCCGGTCTATCAGCCGGAATCCTACCGCAAGCCGGAAGTTTGGGAGCAGTTCAAGGCACTCAAGGCCGACCTTCAGGTGATGGCCTTCGTGACGTTGTTCGTGCCGGTGGACTTTCTGAATATTCCCACACGCGGCTCGATCCAGTACCACCCCTCGCTGCTGCCGGCCTATCGCGGCCCATCGGCGATCAATTGGCCAATCATCAAGGGCGAAAAGGAAACCGGTTTGTCGATTTTCTGGCCCGACAACGGTCTCGATACCGGTGACGTGCTGATTCAAAAAAAGACGCCGATTTCCAACACTGACACGCTCGGCACCGTTTACTTCGATCGCCTGTTCCCGATGGGCGTCGAGGCGATGCTTGAATCCGTTGACCTGGTTAAAGCCGGCAAGGCGCCGCACATCAAGCAGGACGAGTCAAAGGCAACTTACGAAGGCCGCTGCGGTGCCGACAATGCCAAGATCGACTGGGGCAAGCCGTGGGAGCAGATTGATCGCCTGATCCGCGGCTGCAATCCCGCGCCGGGCGCATGGACTACGCTCAACGGCAAGCAGCTCAAGATCTTCGATGCAAAACCACTTCCCGCGAAAGATCCGAAAGGCATCGCCGGCAAGATGGGCGAGGTGATCGCGGTCGACGCCGACAGCTTCACCGTCGTCTGTGCCGATGGTCGTTTCAAGGTAACCCGCGTTCAGCCCGCCGACGGCAAAAAGATCGACGCCGGCGAGTTCATCTCCACCGCCAAGCTCGCCGCCGGGGCGCGGCTCGGTTGATCGTCAATTTCAAATAACGGAAAGAGTCCAATGCCCGCCTCGCAGCATCAGAATCCGAAGTCTGACATCGAAATTGCCCAGGCCGCCAAGAAGCGGACGATCATGGAACTCGCCAAGGAGAAGCTCGGGATCGCTGCGGAAAATCTCGACCCCTATGGCCACTACAAGGCCAAGGTGTCGATGGACTACATTAAGTCGCTGCAAAGCCGGCCGAACGGCAAGCTGATCCTGGTCTCCGCCATCACGCCGACGCCGGCCGGCGAGGGTAAGACTACCACCACGGTCGGCCTCACCGACGCGCTCAATAAGATCGGCAAGAAGGCGATGCTGTGTCTGCGCGAGCCTTCGCTCGGCCCGTGCTTCGGCGTCAAGGGCGGTGCCGCTGGCGGCGGTTACGCCCAGGTGGTGCCGATGGAAGACATCAATCTCCACTTCACCGGCGACTTCCACGCCATCGGCGCCGCCAACAACCTGCTCTGCGCGCTGATCGACAATCACATCTATTGGGGCAATTCGCTCGGCATCGACGGCCGCCGCATCACATGGCGCCGCGCGGTGGACATGAACGACCGCTCGCTGCGCTCGATCACTTCTTCGCTCGGTGGCGTCGCCAACGGCTTCCCGCGCGAGGACGGCTTCGACATCACCGTCGCCTCTGAGGTGATGGCGGTATTCTGCCTCGCCAAGAACCTGGACGACCTCAAGCAGCGGCTTTCCAACATCATCGTCGGCTACACCCGAGACCGTAAACCGGTACGCGCGGGCGAATTGAAGGGCCATGGGCCGATGACCGCGCTGCTCAAGGACGCGTTGTCACCCAATCTGGTGCAGACGCTGGAAGGCACGCCCGCCTTTATCCACGGCGGCCCCTTCGCCAATATTGCGCACGGCTGCAACTCGGTGCTCGCCACCACCACCGCGCTAAAGCTTGCCGACTATGTGGTGACCGAAGCCGGCTTCGGCGCCGATCTCGGGGGCGAGAAGTTCATCGACATCAAGTGCCGCAAGACCGGACTGGCTCCCGACGCCGTGGTGCTGGTCGCCACAATCCGCGCGCTCAAGATGCACGGCGGTGTTAGGAAGGAAGACCTCAAAAAAGAAGATACCAAGGCGCTCGCGGCCGGCATGGCCAATCTAAAGCGCCATGTGGAGAACATGCAGAATTTCGGCCTGGTGCCGGTGGTCTCGATCAACCGCTTCTCCGCCGACACCGACGCTGAGATCGCGCTGGTCAAGGACGCTTGCAAGAAGTTCGGTGTGGAAGCCCTGATGGCCGACCATTGGGCCATGGGTGGAGACGGCGCTGCCGATGTCGCCCGCGCCGTGGTCAAGGTGGTGGACAGCGGCAAGAGCAAGCTCAAGCTGCTTTACCCGGACGAGATGCCGCTGATAGAGAAAATCCGCACAATTTGCCAGAAGATCTATCGCGCCAAAGATATCGACGTGCATAAGCCAGTGCGCGATCAACTCGCCCAGTTCGAGCAGATGGGTTATGGCAAATTGCCGGTTTGCATCGCCAAGACCCAGTACAGCTTCACCACCAATGCCGACCTCAAGGGCGCGCCGAGCGATCACATCGTGACTGTGCGCGAGGTGCGGCTTTCTGCCGGCGCCGAATTCGTGGTGGCGATCTGCGGAGAGATCATGACCATGCCCGGCCTGCCCAAGGTGCCGGCGGCCGATGCGATCGACGTCAATGCGCAGGGACAGATTGTCGGACTGTTTTAATAGAAGATACCTATCAACCCATATCGACCACGGGGTTATCTCGACAGTGGAACAGCTTCAATTCGTGCCCCGAGGTTAGGCAATGAATACCCAAAAACCGCACCGTTTCGGGGCTAACGGCACGGGTGGCCGCCGCCGCCCGCCGCGTACGCCAAAGGGCCGCCAGGTCGATCCGCAAGGGCTCGAGGAGGTGAGGGCACTCCTCACCGACCGGCCGCGACGGCGCGATTTGCTGATCGAACACCTTCATCTGATTCAGGATCACTACGGCTGTTTGTCTGCCACCCATCTCGCCGCGCTTGCCGCCGAGATGAAGATGGCACTCACCGAGGTTTATGAGGTCGCAACGTTCTACGCACATTTCGATGTTGTGAAGGAAGGCGAGCTGCCGCCGCCGCCGGCTACCGTCCGCGTGTGCGATTCCCTGTCCTGCGCGATGGCCGGCGCCGAGAAGTTGCTGAAAGAATTGCCCGGTAAACTTGGGCGCGACGTTCGCGTGGTACGCGCGCCCTGCATGGGCGCCTGCGATCGCGCGCCGGTTTGCGCTGTCGGTCACGTTCAGACATTCAAGGCCACGCCTGACTCGGTGGCAGCGGCGGTGAAAGTGAAGCCGCACGCTCGTGCATGGAAGCCGGGCGCCGATTTCGCTGCGTATCAAAAGGCCGGCGGCTACGCGCTATTGAAGGACTTCATCGCCGACAAGCGCACGCGCGACGAGCTGATCAAGATCGTGAGCGATGCCGGCTTGCGCGGTCTCGGCGGTGCGGGATTTCCAGCCGGGCGCAAATGGTCGCTGGTGCGCTCCGAGCCGGCACCGCGCATGTTCGCGGTTAATGCCGACGAGGGTGAGCCCGGCACTTTCAAGGACCGCTACTATCTCGAGCGCGACCCGCACCGCTTCATCGAAGGCGTGCTGATCGCCGCCTGGGTCGTCGAGGCGCGCGACACATACATCTACATCCGCGACGAATATCCTGAATTACGGTTAATGCTTGCTGAGGAGATCACCAAAGTCGAGAAAGCCGGACTCTCGCCGCACACCAAACTGCATCTGCGGCGCGGCGCCGGCGCCTATATCTGCGGCGAAGAGTCGGCGATGATCGAGTCGATCGAAGGCAAGCGCGGATTGCCGCGCCACCGGCCTCCCTATGTCGCGCAGGTCGGCCTGTTCGGCCGCCCGACGTTGGAGCAGAACGTCGAGACGCTGTTCTGGATCCGCGACATCATCGAGAAGGGCGCCGAGTGGATGACTTCGCAAGGACGCCACGAACGCAAGGGCTTCCGCAGCTTCTCGGTATCGGGCCGTGTGAAAAATCCGGGTGTGGTGCTCGCACCGGCTGGCGTCACCGCGCGCGAATTGATCGAAGAGTTCTGCGGCGGCATGGAAGACGGCCATACATTCAAAGGTTATCTGCCGGGCGGCGCCTCAGGCGGCATCCTGCCGGCGTCGATGGCGGACGACCCGCTCGATTTCGGAACGCTCGAAAAATACGGCTGTTTCGTGGGTTCCCACGCGGTTGTCATCCTGTCCGACAAGGACGATATGAAGGCTGTCGCGCTCAACCTGATGAAGTTCTTCGAGGACGAAAGCTGCGGCCAGTGCACGCCCTGCCGCGCGGGGACTGAGAAGGCAGCCAAGCTGATGGCCAAGGGCCCTTGGGACGTGAAGTTGCTGGAAGAGCTCTCGACCGCCATGCGCGACGCCTCGATCTGCGGGCTCGGCCAGGCAGCGCCGAACCCGCTGCTCTGTGTGCTAAAATATTTTCCGGATGAATTGTCGAAGCCGCTGGGAAGCTGGTGACGAAAGGCGAGTACGATGACCGCAGGTAACGGCAAAGCCAAATCAGTGAAGTTCATCCTCGACGGTAAGGAGGTCGAGGCGCGTCCGGGCGAGACCATCTGGCAGGTCGCCAAGCGCCTTGGCACCGACATTCCGCATTTGTGTTATTCGCCCGAGCCCGGCTATCGCGCTGACGGAAATTGCCGCGCCTGCATGGTGGAAATCGAAGGCGAGCGGGTGCTGGCGGCAAGCTGCATCCGCAATCCCACCGAAGGCATGAAGGTGAAAGCGACCTCAGACCGCGCCAAGACTGCGCGGCAGATGGTCTTCGAATTGCTCATTTCCGACCAGCCTGACCGCAAGACCGCCGCACACGATCCGCAGTCGAAATTCTGGGCCTGGGCCGATCGCATGAATATCGGTACCAGCCGTTTCCCGGCGCATGGGAAGGCGTCGCCCGACCGCAGCCATGTCGCGATGGCCGTCAATCTCGACGCCTGCATCCAGTGCAATCTTTGTGTTCGTGCCTGCCGCGAAGTTCAGGTCAACGACGTCATCGGCATGGCCGGCCGCGGCCATGGCGAAAAGATTGTGTTTGATTTCGACGATCCGATGGGCGCCTCAACTTGCGTCGCTTGCGGTGAATGCGTGCAGGCTTGCCCGACCGGTGCGCTGATGCCGGCGACCCTGGTCAATGACAAGAATGTGCGTACGGAATTCCCCGACCGCGAGGTGCACTCGGTGTGCCC
>JBARNC010000217.1:0-5508 GCA_049802775.1 Pseudolabrys sp.
CTTCACCAAGCTCGTTTGCGAACACATGATGGATGATTTCGGTTGCGCCCACGGGCTAAAATCGGCCCGGCTGCGCTATTTCAATGCCGCCGGCGCCGATCCCACGGCTGAGATCGGCGAGGATCACAATCCAGAGACCCATCTCATTCCGCTGGTACTCGACGCGGCTTCGGGCAGAAAGCCCGATGTCACCGTATTTGGAGCAGACTATCCGACGCCGGATGGCACGGCCGTACGTGACTACGTTCATGTGTCTGATCTCGCCCGCGCGCATGTGCTGGCGCTCGAGTATCTGCTCGACAACGGCCCCACCATCGCCATCAATCTCGGTACCGGTCGCGGCCTATCCGTCCGTCAGGTGGTTGATACGGTGCGACGTATTACTGGACGCGAGGTCATTAGCTGCGACGCATCTCGGCGGGCAGGGGATCCGCCAACACTGGTAGCCGACCCGAAAAAAGCCGGCGAACGATTGGCTTGGGCGCCGCAGTATTCTGATCTTGGCACCATCATCACCGACGCTTGGCGCTGGCATAACAAAAGATTTGGTGGCAACGGGGTGTAAAGTCAGCTGCAACACCGGCTGCTTAACCCGAAGATTTGCTTAGAGGCCTTCCCTGGAAACCCACTACAGAGTTCGCCGAAAAATTGCTGGTAAAGCGCTTCAAAGTCCGGATTTATGATGGTCTTGAGTCGACTGATATCGGCCTCAGTAAACGCGTTCGGCCTTAGGTGTTCACCCTTTTTCCGGTACCACATACGCCCCGCCATCCATCTCAAAGAATCCAAATAATGGATCTGACACATTGATCATCAAACCCATCGCAAAATTTTGCAGTGGGGCCGCCATAGCGCTGGTCGTGATCACCGCGCTGGGCCCTGCCAATTGGCAGCCCCGCACGTCGCTTGGTTGGGAGATCGACCATGTCCTCGGCTATTTCGCGATCACGTTGCTTGTTTGCTTTGCTTGGCCCCGGCCAGTCATAGTGGGAGGAGTCCTCATAGTCTTTGCGATGCTGCTGGAGTGGCTGCAGGGTTTGACACCGGATCGCACGCCTAATCTTATGGCTGCCTTCTACGGCGCCGGCGGGGTGTTGGCAGCGGCTCTGCTTGCTGAGCTCTTCATCCGAGCACGGAGGCGGCGTGGCGGCTGATCAAGACACCAAGCGGCCGATCAAGACACCAAAAAGGGGGGTAGGGGACTGCTCGCCGGGGCTCCTCGAGGCGTCGCAGCGACCTTAAGGTACCAAAATGAATCCGGGCCGCATCGCTTCTGCCCTTGGTAAAACAGGATTGCGTCTGGCGGTTGTTTTTGTAGCCTTGCTTTGCACGCTCGCAACGGTCTTTGCCCTTGCTTTTCCTTCGCTAACAGGCCGCGTCGTCGATCAGGCAAATATCATTCAAGCCGCGACGCTTACTTCCATTGAGCGGAAGCTCGCTGATCTCGAAGCAAAATCAGGTATCCAACTCGTCGTCGCCACTGTCACCTCGCTCGAAGGCCAGGACAGCGAACATTACGGTAAGGAATTATTCCGAAGCTGGAAGCTTGGTGAGAAAACGAAAAACAAAGGCGTGCTGTTGCTTGTTGCGCCGAACGAGAAGCAGGTTCGCATTGACGTAGGCTATGGACTTGTGGGCACGCTTACCAATGCGCGGGTGAAAGAAGTTATCAATGCGATCACGCCGTACTTTAGGGCCGGTGATTTCAGCGGCGGAACTGCACGCGGCGTCGACGACATTATCACTGTGGTGACGACACAGAATCAGACCTTTAATCCGGTAAGATGGCTTGTCTCGGGGGAAGCAATGGATACATGGTTCGCGCTAGTGATCTTGTTTGTACTGGCATTGCCGATCATTTCCATCCTCGCTCTCGTCATGACGCTGAATGTGCGCAACGGCGTACGGCAGCTGCAAATGCGCGTGGCAGCGCTGGAAGTCAGACGCCCGCTGACGCCGGATGTTGCGGAACCGCCGCGGCCGTCCACCGCTGCGGAGCCGACCACGACCGCCAAAAAGCCCAGCCCGGCTACGGAAATATTGCGCCCGGAACCAGCGGTGCTAACTACGCCTCCCGCAGCACCGCCGGATCTGGTCCCGCCGCCACCTGCTGTCGCGCCACCGCCGCCGACGCTGGAAGAAAGGTTCGGCACCCAGTGGGTGGTGTGGATCGGTGGCCTTGCGCTCGCACTCGGCGGCATCTTCCTGGTGCGCTACACGGTCGAACAGGGCCTGCTCGGGCCGGGCGTGCGCATTTTTCTGGCAGCGATCTTTGCGGGTCTATTGATCGCGGCCGGCGAATGGACGCGGCGCAATGAAATCGCTTCCGGCATCACCGCCATTCCGAGCCGGCACATTCCAAGCATACTTACTGCCGCTGGCACCATCGCCGCCTATGCGACGGTCTATGCCGCCTTCGCGCTGTATGGTTTTCTGTCGCCGCCTGCCGCCTTCGTCTTGCTCGGCATTGTGGCGCTAGGGACGTTGGCGGCGGCTTTGCTACACGGGCCAGCACTTGCCGGCCTCGGCGTCACCGGCGCTTTCATCACACCAGTGCTCGTGCCGTCAGAGGCCCCAAACTACTGGGCACTCTACATCTACCTTGCCGTCGTCACGGCCGCTGCCTTCGCATTGGCGCGCATGCGGTTGTGGCGCTGGCTTGCGATCACAGCTGTGCTGCTAGGCGCGATCTGGACATCCCCCGGCGTCGCATATCCACATGTCGACGCCCTGACGGCACATTTGTTTCACGTCGTCAGCGGCTTCGTACTGTCGGCGGCGCTGATTGTGTCCGGACTGTTGTTTGGCCCAACCGCAGAGCCTGAGAAAATCGACGAAGTATCTTCCGGCGCGATCGGCGCGTATTTATTGGCGGCGGCGGTACTGGTTATCGCCAGTGTTCATGATCCCGCGGCCCTTGCGATCTTCACGATCCTTACCGCGGCGACGGCCGCCATTGCATGGCGCGCCGACCCTGCGCTGTGGGCGCTACCGGCAGCCGGATTGATGACTTTCCTCGTGATGCTGCACTGGGCTGTGCCAACAATATTCGACCAGCTAGTGCTCGCCCCGGGTGTGACACGCGGGGCCATTCCCGGCCCTCCGACCGGAACGGGATTGCATCTGACGCTAGGGTTGGCGATGGCCGCCTTGTTTGGAGTAACGGGCTATGCCGCGCAGGGCCGTTCCGAAAATCCGTTGATCGCGCTCCTGTGGAGCATGACGGCGGTGGCCACACCGATTGCGATTCTAATTGCGCTTTACCTACGCATCGCCGAATTGGATCGCTCCATTCCGTTCGCCGGACTCGCGCTCTTGCTCGCCGCGCTTTACGGCTACGCGACCGAACTTCTGGGCAAACGCCAACCGCGTCCTGGTCTCGCCACGGCGGCCGCTATTTTCGCCGCTGGCGCTGTGGCCGCGCTAGCGCTGGCGCTGACGTTGGCGCTCGACAAGGGTTGGCTCACCGTCGCCCTCGCGCTGATGGTGCCCGGCATAGCTTGGATTTCAGAGCAGCGGCCGCTACCAGCCTTGCGCTATCTCGCGGCGGCCGTGATCGTGCTGGTGCTGCTACGGGTTGGCTACGAACCCCGCATTGTCGGCGATGACGTCGGTACCACGCCGATATTCAACTGGCTGCTTTACGGTTACGGCGTGCCGGCTGCCTCGTTCTGGTATGCCGGCTACCTACTGCGGCGGCGCGTGGACGACGGTCCGGCGCGTATGGCCGATGCAGCGGCCATCCTGTTCACCGTCCTGGTCGCGCAGCTGGAAATCCGCCACTACATGAACAATGGCGATATCTACCGCAGCTCCTCCTCGCTGGCTGAAATTGCTATGCAAGTTTCGGTCGGACTCGCCATGACGATTGGGCTCGAGCGGCTACGATTACGGACTCACAGTGTCGTCCATGATATTGGGGCGCGGATAATCGGTGCGCTGGCATTGGCGGCAATCGTGCTTGGCTTGATGCTGCGGTTCAATCCAATGCTCACTGGCCGTCCGGTCGGCGGCACGGTTTTCAATTTGATCCTGCTTGGCTACGGAATTCCCGCAGTGCTCGCGGCTATTCTCGCCCTCATCACGCGCGACAGCCGTTCGCTCGCGTATCGCGCGATCGCGTCGGCGGCCGCCGTCGGTCTGGCGTTGATCTATCTCGGGCTGGAAGTTCGAACACTGTTTCACGGGGCAGTTCTCACACGTGGCGTGACCAGCGATGCGGAGCAATACACCTATTCCGCGGTGTGGCTCATTTTTGGCGTGCTACTTCTGGTCGCGGGATTCCTGCTGCGCTCGCAGCCAGCACGCCTGGCATCCGCCGCGGTGGTGGCGCTCACGATTGCCAAAGTCTTCCTCGTCGATATGGCGGGGCTGACCGGCATTTTCCGCGCGCTTTCGTTCATCGGACTTGGCGCGGTGCTAGTTGGAATTGGCTGGCTCTATCAGCGCATGCTGTTCCCGACCAGCGGCACAACGGCAGTGCCGGCCAACTCCGCCAAAGGGTAGTTGAGGAATACAGAATTGGATGAGGAATATAAGCGTTGGGAAGCGCGTTTCAGTGCGCCGGATTACGTCTTCGGCAAGGAGCCGAACTATTTTCTTGTCAAATGCAAGCCGCTACTGCCGACGTCAGGCCGAGTATTGGCCGTTGCCGACGGAGAGGGGCGTAACAGCGTCTGGCTTGCAGAGCAAGGATTCGACGTACATGCGATCGATTTCTTGCCGACGGCGCAGGACAAGGCGCGTGCACTCGCGCGGGAACGTGGCGTGAATGTTATTTTCGAACTTGCCGACGTCCACAACTGGGCATACCCGGAAGCCGCTTACGATGTGGTATGCGAAATCTTCACGCAGTTCTCAATGCCGCCGGAACGAGTCTTGAAGTGGGCCGGCATGCGCAAAGCGCTTAAGCCAGGTGGCCTTCTAATCATCCAGGGTTATACCCCGAAGCAGCATCTATGGGACAGGGGGCCCGAAGCAGCTCGACCAACTCTACACGAGGCCAACGCTGGAAAAGGCATTCGCCGGCTTCCAGGATATGGTCTTCACAGAAGAAGAGTTGGAGATGCACGAAGGCACGTCGCATAGTGGCATGTCGGCAGTGATCGGATTGACATGTCAAAAACCCAGATTGGTTTCAATAAGAGTGGGGCTGGCATCGCCGTGATTGGCTTAATGCTGATTGCATTTCCCTCATCATTAGTGAATGCGGAGCAGCCGCCTCATAGGGGGTGCGTTGGCGTCTCTAAGGGCCAATATCAAGACGCCAAAAGGAAAAAGTTGCTGCGTAACAGGTTTGGCACGTATGTAAGAACAGGCCGATTATGGCGGCGTTACTACTGGTACTGTCGCTGATCACGAGAAGATCGAGTGAGTAGGGACTGGCGCGGGGTCCTACATGAGCGGCTGGCAGCGGGTTGGCGTGTTGATCTCGGTTCTTTGGTTTGTCGGGATGCCTATTTACCTGATGGTTGATACGAACAACACCGCCGGAGCCGTGTACCAATC
>JBARNC010000218.1:0-3556 GCA_049802775.1 Pseudolabrys sp.
CGTATATTTAAACTTTGAAAGATTTATACTTGCGAAGACATAAAACGACCTCGTACGAAACTCTACGGCAGATTTTTCGTGTTGCGTCATTTGACATGCAGCAACCGTGGAATAGTAGCGGAATGCATAACGACCATCTTTGGCAATAAATTGCGAATGCCAGAATACAGCCTTGGCTAGTCCCAACTTTCATTGCGGACGCTCGAGATGCCGACCGGATTTGGCTCTAAATGTACCTATCGCGATTCCGCGGAATCCACGCCTGCGGGCTGCCATTTATCGGGGGCGGGTCATTTTTTCGGGTCGAACTACACGATCAAATTCAGCCCCACTGATAAAACCAAGACGTATGGCTTCTTCGCGTAGTGTCGTACCGTTGGCGTGCGCTGCTTTCGCTACCTTTGCGGCCTTGTCGTAGCCAATTTTCGGGGCAAGCACGGTAACCAGCATAAGCGAACGCTGCATTAGCTCTCGAATGCGCGGTTCGTTGGCACGGATGCCACTGACGCAATTTTCGGTGAAAGAATTTGCGGCATCGCCGAGCAGTCGGATCGACTGCAACATGCAATAGGCGAGCACCGGCTTGTAGACGTTGAGTTCAAAATGGCCCTGGCTGCCGGCGACCGTGATGGTGGTGTTGTTGCCAAATACCTGACAGCAAACCATGGTCAAAGCCTCGCTTTGGGTTGGATTGGTTTTTCCAGGCATGATCGAAGATCCGAGTTCGTTGCTCGGTAGGATTAATTCGCCGAGACCAGAGCGCGGGCCGGAGCCAAGCAAACGGATATCGTTTGCAATCTTGAATAGTGCTGCAGCGGCGGAATTGATGGCGCCGTGCACAAACACATAGGCGTCGTGGCCGGCCATATGTTCGAATTTGTTCGGGGCACTCAGGAATGGCAGCCTTGTCAGGCGCGCAATACGCCGAGCGACAGCTGTTGCAAATTGTGGTTTGGAATTAATGCCAGTACCAACTGCTGTGCCACCTTGTGCGAGGGGATAGAGTTCGTGTTGCGCTAAAGCGATCCGCGCAAGCGCAGATTTGACCTGCGCCGCATAACCGGAGAATTCCTGACCCAAAGTGATTGGAGTTGCATCCATAGTATGGGTGCGGCCAATTTTGATGATCTTGGCGAACTGTTTTGCTTTGCTGTCGAGAGCCTTGTGAAGCCGCGTCAAAGAAGGCTTCAGATGTCGCTCAATTTCGACCGCGGCGGCAATATGCATCGCAGTCGGAATCGAGTCGTTCGAAGACTGGCTCATGTTGACGTGATCGTTCGGGTGCACCGGCGACTTGGAACCAAGTGCACCACCGAGTTTTAGATTGGCGGCATTCGCGATGACTTCATTGACGTTCATATTGGTTTGGGTGCCGGAGCCGGTCTGCCAAACCATCAGCGGAAAATGCCCATCTAGTTTGCCACCAGCGATATCTTGAGCCACCCCCGCTATGGCCGTTGCGCGTCTGCGGTCCAGCGAGCCGAGTGATCGATTGATCTCGGCCGCCGCGCGCTTGATTACGCCAAGCGCGCGGACGATCTCGATCGGCATGCGCTCGGTTCCAATGCGGAAATTATGAAGCGATCGCTGGGTTTGAGCGCCCCAGAGCCTATCGGCAGGAATCGTCAGGGGCCCGAAGGCGTCGCTTTCGATGCGGGTCTTGGCAGATTTCTTGCGCGCTTTGGCCATGGAATTCGTCCAACGCCGCACAAACCCGATGGTTTCAGCTTGAGGCTACGCTGACTGACGTTAGAAACAAGTCTGTCGTTAACGCGCAGAGGGGCAATGCTATTTCTTACGAAAGCGATCAAGTCGAACCACTTCGCCGCCGGCGACTGGCTTCTCCGGCTTCTCGCGTTTGGCCGCTGTAGCGGGCGGCCGATTGGGTGGCGCAGGTTCAGTTATGGCCGTGGCCGCTGGTGAACTCGCTGGCGATCGCTTTTTCTTATTCGTTGGCAGAGGCTCTTGCACATTTGCCGGTGCCGCTCGCTCCTCGCCCTCGGCGACTTCTTCGAATTGCAAGCCGAATTGCACCGACGGGTCAAAAAAACCGTTGATGGCCTCGAAAGGTACCGTGAGCCGTTCCGGGACACCGCCAAAGGACAGGCCTACTTCAAATTCGTCGTCACTTACCTTGAGATCCCAGAACTGGTGCTGAAGGATAATCGTCATCTCGTCGGGATATTGAGCGCGCAGGCGATCCGATAGACGCACACCGTCGGCGCGGGTGTCGAAGGAAATGTAAAAATGATGGTCACCCGGCAAACCCTTCTTCGCGATGTCCACGAGCACGCTGCGCACCACGCCGCGCAATGCCTGTTGGGTCAAAAGGTCGTAGCGAATTTGGTCGGCCATGACAGGTCGGATCTTTAAGTGAATCACGCAATGCTACCGCGACGCACGCGCTCCGCGCTATCCCCGAGCGCGCCATGCACCGCCCGCTGTCACAATTGGATGCGCCGGAACGCAAGAAGAAGTGGAGGCTTCTGTTGCCAGGTGCCTCCGGACCCCGCCTGACGGAGCTTAACCCGCCAGGGCTTTAGTTCGGTCTTTCAAACCGCTTACGCGGCCTGAGCAACCGGAGCATAGTTGTCGTTTGCAACTATGAAATGGCCCGATAACGGCGGAACCATGCCGAGCAAAAGCACGTCCTTTACGCCCTCGTCGATCCTATTTCGCCCCCGCCAAAGCCTGTGCTCGCCGGGCTTTGGTGGAGGCGCCGGGTACTGCCCCCGGGTCCGATGGGTTTATTACGACGGCCATTTATCGCCATAGCCGGGTTGCCCCGGCAGAAGGAATATAAGCGTTGAAGGTTACCGAAGAAAGAGTGAGCGAGTTGGTGGTTAAAAGAGGCCGTTATAAGCGCGGTGGCGCTGTATCGGCATAGCCATAACAATAAGGACCAGGGAATTCGCCGATTGGCACCGCCGGGGGCAGAGACGCCCGCGCAGACGGTCTGCGTGGGCACAATGGACATGCCGTACTGGCCACCAGCAGCGCTCGTGGGTGGCGTTCGAGCAACGCCGTCAGGGCATAAGCAAGCAATGTCTTTGCATGCTCATATTTTTTCGGCAGCGCCGAATTGGCGATGTCGCCGGAAATCACCACCAGATCCGGACGCGGCGACAACCGATTTAGCGAGTCGATCGAGCGCGCCCGCGCGGCCGTGATATCAACGCGGCCGTAGGCGAGCGTGCCCGGCGACGTGATGTGCAGGTCAGAGATCTGAGCGATAAGTAAGAACGGCGCGCGCGCGGGCAACTACGGTCTCCGGTAGGCCGCCGCTATGCCACGGCACAGTAAACATTCGATGTTTAGTGGGCGCAGCGCCATTCGCAGCCGGCATCGGCGCCACGCTATCGGCGGTCTAGTCGCATCTGCGGGGTAAGGATAAGTTTTGGCGCCATGTCCGTTTTCCCCGGCGCAGCTGCGCCTCTCATCAACCGTCCTTCGCTGTCTGAACTGTTTAGCGCCTTCGTCATCGTCTCCATTTCTGGCTTCGGCGGCGCGCTACCCTGGGCGCGGCGGATGATTGTCGAACAGCGCCGCTGGATGA
>JBARNC010000219.1:0-6177 GCA_049802775.1 Pseudolabrys sp.
ATCCAAGGAATGCTAGTCCACTCACGCCTTGCAGGGCGGCTTTCGCCTGCGTCTGCGACGTCATCCGGCCGCCGAACGATTTGCCGCCGCCAATAAGCGGAAGTCCCGGTAGCAAGCGCAGCGCCGCCGCCACGGCGGCGCGGACCGTTGCCTGCGCCAATTGCGGCGGATCGGGCCGCCTGGCACCACGCTCCATGTAGGGAAACTGGTAGCGCAAAGTGGCGATGCCGCGCCGTGCAAGTTCTGCCGCCGCAGCTACCATGAATGGATGTTCCATTCCCGCTCCGGCGCCATGAGCCAGCACGTAGCACGCCCGCGCCCGTGCCGGCGTTTGCAGTAAGCCGGACACGCGAACGGCGTCGCTAACTGTAATACTGATAGGTTGGGCAACCGCAGAAGGCACGAGGCACCCTTTAATTGGGGGAGCTCGAATTATTTCAACCCTCGGTTTGTATCCTTTTCTACCCAGGCATCTTTCGGCTTCCAGATGTAGTTTTTCCCAGCCCGCGGTTGTCGGAGCGGAGTTGTTTGCGATCACTGATGACAGCGTCCTGCGAACCGCTGGTCGCTGCAAGTATGAGTTAGTTGCTGGACACTACTGAGCAACGCCCATTTTTAACTGACTGAATGAATGTTCAGCAAATTGACCAAGTCCCGCCCGAAACCGCAGGCAGTGTCATGCGTTAAGGGCAGTTAGGGAGGAATACATGAGCAAATTAAAGCTGATGTTTACCGCCACTGCAATTTGTGGCGGTCTTACAGCGACCGCCGTATCTGCAATGCCAATCGCACCAGCCCCGGCAAACATGGCTGCGAAGCTCGAGCAAGTGCGTTGGGTTTGCGGTCCCTACGGTCGGTGCTGGTGGCGACCGAATTACTACTATGGTGGCTACTACGGCTACGGATATTACCCTCGGCGCTTTTACTATCGACCCTACTATCGGCCCTACTATGGTCGGGGGTATCGGTGGGGCGGTCCATATTGGTGATGCGACGGGGCGGAGCAAAAACAACTCGCGCATTCATTTCGGAGCGACCTAGTCGCGATTGAGATTGGCTTCGTTTCGCAAGACCTACGGTTTCTCGCGCTCGAGCCGAGGCCGGTTTGCGCGCGGTTTTAACTACGCTGCCCCTTCAGGATTATATTGGCTTTTTCAGCCGTTTGCGCAGGCGCACGCCGGGGCCCGCCGCCGTTCTCTTCGATGAATTCGATGCCGGCTCGTTGAAAGCCCGCCTCACAACCACCGCATTGGCGCACCTGGGAGTCGCGGGCCTAGGGTCAATATCTCACCTTATGGCAAGCCCGCCACGGCGCGCTCGTAATAGGAAAGGTCCAGATATTTTTCCGGCCGAATGTCCGGTAGGCCGCCGATCATCTCGGCCCGGAGCTGGAGCATGTTTCGGAAACCGGCCATGTTGACGCGCGCGTCCTTGTCGAGTCCTCCATGCGGGCCGAGTGCGCCTTCAACGCTTTTTTCCGCTACGTCCGGCGCCACTTTGAGATATTTTGCGACAATTGCTGCCGTCTCTGCCCTGTTCTCGGGGCCTGATGCCCAGCGCAGCGCCTCGACGATAGCTTGCAAGTAATTGACCAGCGTCTCGCGATGCTGCTGCGCCCATTCGCGCATAACGAATGCGCCATCGGCCTGATACGCGCCCAGCGCTTCAGCCGCGGAGCCCCAATTTGGATAACCTTCGCGCTCTGCTAGGACCGTGCAGGGAAAATTCAGGAGTACAGCCGCGTTCTTTGGATCGCGGATCCCGTTCAAACGCCGCATGCAGTCGCCGCCCTGAAAAATATCGTACTCACTTCGCCTGACGCCTTTCAGGGCCAGCATTTTGTAAAGTACAAGCGCATAAGCGGTGTCGGGAGCGTCGACAACCACGGCCTTCCCCCGAATATCGTCGTAAGACTTCACTTCCGGCCGCACGAACAGGCTCAGCATGCCGTTGCTGCCGCCCGATACAATGATCACGTCCTTTTTCGCGCTTTCGACCATAGCAACAGCATTGTCCACGGCAGCTTGCGCGATCTGCGCGCGGCCATCCGCCAGCGCGTCCCGCTGTTCCTTCGAGGTCGGCGTGAACTCAACGTCCACGGAAAGTCCGCGTTTTGCGAACAGGCCTTTATCTTTCGCGACGTAAAGCGCTAGGTGCTGCGGACCCGGAAAGACGTTGACCAGTAAATGCTCCTCGCCCCTCGCCTGAGCGGCCATGGCGACGGCGACGGCGACCGCAAAGGCCATAAAAACGCCGATCCGTTGCATCAATTCCTCCCAAATACTCCACGAAATGTTATTTGTCGGCTTTACGGAGCGTAACATTTCGGAAACGCCGGCGCATCAGCCGTCACAGACCCGCGACATGGCAAAGCTCGATACAGACGCCATCTCTCTGCAGCGGCGGGGCTCAGGCCCGCCGCTCGTTCTGTTGCATTGTCTCGGCGTGGACCACATCTCTGGGATTTCGCCGATGACCTCGCGCGGGACTTCACGCTGATCTCGTATGATCTGCCGGGTCACGGGCGTTCTGCCGTTCCGGCCGGCGCTTATACGATCGAAGATTTATCGGCTCAGCTTGGCGAATTGCTTGCCCGGCATAAAATAGCGCGCGCGCACGTCGCAGGCATTTCCCTTGGCGGCCTTATCGCGCAGCACTTCGCGGCCACCAGGCCAGACATAGTCGATCGTCTCATCCTCATCGACACCACGCCGCGCTACACCGACGAGCTGCGTGCCATGTGGGCGGAACGCGCGACGATGGCGCGCAGTGCGGGTGTCAAAGCGCTCGTGGACGGCCTTTTGAAGATCTGGTTCACGGCACAATCCATCGTCGATGACACAGAAGCCGTTCGGTACGTACGTACAACGCTGGAGAAATCGTAAGGCGAAGGATATGCGCTGGCCTGTGAGGCACTGGCGGAGGCCGATCTTCGCACGGCTGCCGCCAGGATCACCGCACCAGCTTTGGTCATCTGCGGGGACGATGACATCCCGAGCTTTCTCGACTCGGCACGTTGGCTCGCGAGCAATATCAAAGGCGCCCGGCTCGAATGGATCGATAAAGCGCGCCACGCATCCGTCATCGAACGCCCGTCGAAAGCGCTCGCGATCATGCGCAAGTTCCTGCGAGGATAGACGCGATCAACCCTTCAGGTGTTGGTTGAAAAAATCCAGCGTCAGCATCAGCGCACGATCCGCTTCCGGCTTGCTGTACGTTTTGCCGCCGTAACGCGCAAAGGCGTGATCGGCGCCGGGATATTTATGGATTGTCACATTCGGATTGGGTGACAAGCGCCGCTCGAGGAGATCATTGACCTCCGCCTGCACCCAGCGGTCTTTCATCGCCATGTGCAGCACGAACGGCCGATGCAAGTTCGGTGCTTCGCGAATGCGGTGTTCGATATAGGTGCCGTAATAGGCCACTGCGCAATCGATATCGGTGCGGCAGCACATCAAATAACACAGCTTGCCGCCAAGACAGTAGCCGACGGCGCCGACCTTGCCGTTGCACTCGGGCAGCCGCTTCAAATAGGCGCGCGTGTCCTGCATATCCTGAACCGCCAGGTCGTAATTGAAATCGTAGTAGAGATCGAAGGCTTTCTTGACGTCTTCTGGATTCTTGTCGGAGAGCTCGACGCCCGGTTCCTGCCGCCAGAAGAGATCCGGTACGAGACAAACGAAACCTGTCTCGGCAAATTCATGGGCATGGTGGCGCATGGTGTCGTTGACGCCCCATATCTCCATGATCGCAATGATTGCACCGGCCGGTGTCTTATCTGGAATGGCGACATACGCGCCCATCTCGCCGTCGCGCAGCCGCACCTTTACATTTCGCGTTTGCATGGTTTCCCTTATTGAAGCTTCAGAAGAGCGCGGGCATTGCCGCTGAAAATGCGGGCACGCTCCTCCGCGCCGATGTCGAGCGCCTCAACGGCAGCAATCGTCTTAGCGATCAGTCCCCGACCCTGCTCAGCATCGAAGGGAGCGTCGGTTGCAAAGAGACAGCGTGACGTTCCAAAATAGGCATGGCCGCAAGCGGTCGCGGTGGCGTCTCCATTCAAGGCAGTGTCGGCATAGAGCATCTTGAAGTAATCGCCTGGCGGCATTTTCAGGTTCTCGGCGCTTGGATTGCGGTTCGGCTCGCCGAAAAAGATCTGCCGGAAGCCAAGCGCAATACGGCCTGCAAAATAAGGGATCATTCCGCCCATATGGTGAGTGATGATTTTCACCTTTGGCAGTTCGTCAAACAAGCCTGAATAGATCAGCCGTGTCATGCAGGCTGTCGTTTCATAGGGCCAGCCAAAGGTGAACCAGATCTCGTTTTCCGACAGTTTTTCGGTTGCGTAGTCCGCAAACTGCGGGCCGCGCATCGGATGCACCCAGACTGGAAGATCGTGCTGCACCATGCGCGCGAAGATCGGACGAAATTCGGGCCCGCTCAGCGGCTTGCCCGCGACATTGGTGAACACCTGAATGCCTTTCGCGCCGAGATCATTCACTGCGCGGTCGATCTCCTGAAGCGTGGCTTCGATATTGTTCATCGGCAGCGACGCGATAAAGGTCGGAAACCGGTGCGGATGGCGCTGGCATAATTCTGCAAATCCATCGTTGGCCATGCGCGCATAGTCTGGCGCCTGCGCCGGTGACGGGAGCAACTCAAGCGGCGGATTGGCGAGCGACAGCACCTGCTGATAGTCGCCGAACTGGTCGAGCAGCCGGAGCCGCGCATCGAGATCCCATAACGTATGCAGGCGCGGGAACGCCGTGGCTGCCGGAAGGTCGGGCACAAGTTTTTTCAGCCGGCCGAAATAAGGTGCCGGCATGAAATGATTGAATATGTCGATAATCACAGCTGCGTCCCGGGAAGAGCGGCGAACTTACGCACTATCGTGACGCCGTTTCAAGCTGCCAACTCACCTGCGGCCGCGACAGCTTGTCAGCGATTTCTTTTCGCTATTAACTGTTTGCCCGCGGCGCATAGCCTCTGCGCTCGCCTGCCGCTAGCGCGGCCATAAACAATGAGGCGCGTTGGGGGGACTTTCATGCAAGCCAGCGACAGCAAATCGGCCGAATTGCTGGGTCGTCTTGAACGCCTGCCGTTTTCGCGCTGGCATCGAAATCTGTTCACGCTCTGCTTCATCGGTGTAATGTTCGACGCCTGCGATTTCGCGCTTTTCGGCATGGCGCTGCCACCGGTTGCGCGTGAATTCGGATTAAACCAGGCACAGGCGGGCTTGCTCGCGACAGTCGGCCTGGTCGGCGCGTTCCTCGGTGCGCTCTTCTGGGGCACGATTTCCGACTACATCGGCCGGCGTACATCATTTGCCGCGACTATCGGGATTTTTTCCGTCTTCACCGGCTTGGTTGCCACATCGTGGAATGTGCTTTCGCTCTCCATCTTCCGTTTCATCTCAAATTTTGGGCTAGGCGGTGAAGTCCCGGTCGCGCTCACCTTGACTGCGGAATACAGCCCAAGCCGGATCCGCGGGCGCATGACGGGTTCGATGATGGCCGCGTTTCCGCTCGGACTCGCTCTAGCGGCTTTGCTCGCATACTTCATAATTCCAACCTATGGATGGCGCATGGTGTTTATCATCGGCGTCATTCCGGCCGTGCTGCTCTTCTTTGTGCGGCTCGTTATGCCGGAATCGGTGCGCTACCTGGTAAGCCGTGGGCGCGTAGCAGAAGCCGAACGTACGGTGGCCGAAATTGAGGCAAAGGCCTCGGAAGGAAAACCTCTTCCACCACCTTCAGTCGTTCCCGCCGGCATTGAAGAACGCGGCGTGACTGTGTTCGAGCTTCTCACGCCCGAGCGCCGCAAGCGCACCATCCTGTTGTGGATCGTGTCGTTCTGTTTCCTCTGGTCATCGAACGGCATCATCTTCATGCTGCCGCAAATCCTCGTCCAACGCGGTTTCGAGCTTAGACAAATCTTCGTTTTCCTGTTCGTGCAGGCAGTTGCAGCCTTCGTCGGCTACACTGCGTGCGGCTTCCTCATCGATCGCTACGGCCGCCGGCCTGTGCTGTTTTTGTATTACTTCGTCGGCGCGTTTTTCCACCTTTGGTTTGCGCAAGCGACCGGTGTCTGGATCTACTTTGCAATCGCGGCGGTCGGCTGGGTAAACCCAGGTGTGTACGGCTCGAACGGGATCTATGTCAGTGAGCTATATCCAAC
>JBARNC010000220.1:0-15999 GCA_049802775.1 Pseudolabrys sp.
TCGCGAGCGAGCGCGGTGCAACCCCACTGATAGCAGCCGTTGAGAAACCAGATGCCGGGAAAGCCGAGCTCGGCGGCAATGGCGTGAACCTCCGCCGCATAAGGCGAACCCGATCGCAGGAGCCAGCGGCGAGTCACCGAGTCCATGGCCGGCAGCAGGCCCGCCGCGACGCGCGGCAACCAGTTAACACATTTGTCGCGCAGCGCCCGTGCACGCGCCCGGCCTTCGGTAGCGTGGCGAACGGGTCCGTCGTTCCGAACATCGACGATCGGGATGGGAGCAAGTCTCGCAACCGAGGGCATCATCATATGAGCGTCGCCGAATGACCGTTCCTGGTCAACGCGTCGCCTTTGCGATGTCTGTCCGCTTTGGGTCATTCGCGCCCTAGCTGGTCAAGGCCGACGCCGTTTTTGTCCGCTATTACTCCAATAGCGGACATTCCGGGCGGCGATCAGAATGTCTGCTTTGTGCCAATAGCGGACATTTCCACTGGCCGGCTTTGATGCTTGGCGGCAAAGATATGTGAAAATGGTCCCGTTTCCCGTTCTTCAACTATCCAATCGTTACGCATGGGCCAAGATGCCGATATCTCCATTCCGACAAAACCGGCGCGTATACTGGCCACTACGTCATGGCGAATCACATCGCCACAACCTAAGAGCCAGACGAAGCGGCTAGCCTCTCGAGCAAAGTGCGTTCGCCGTGGCTCGCAGGCTACAAAGAGCTTCGTCTTTTTTGCCGCCAGACCGAGCAAGCAGGACAACTGCTCGGCAGTGAAGTGATGCAGGAAACCATTTGCTGTGATGATATCTACGCTTGACTCCATTTTATGAAGGAACTCGAACACGTCTGCAGTAATCGTTTGAAGATTCCAATGCAGTGCGGCAAAGCTGTTGCGGACGTGAGCGCTAACAATGTCCTGTTGATCGACTAACATTACTGTCACGTCTCGCCATCTCGGTGCGAGCCTTTGAGCAACACGTAGCATGAATGTGCCGTCGCCTGCACCAAGGTCGATCAACTCGCGAGGAACTACCTCACCGGAATGCTTCAACAATGCGCGCCCCATGGCACGGTCGGTCATCGCAAAAGCATTTAAGCGACTGAGGTCTCGCCTGAACCGGCGAGCGCTTGGGTCATCGCCAGGGATGTGATCCGCCAACTCGGGCTCAACATTGCGGCGCAAGAATTTTTCCATTCAAGTGTTCGTGCATCCCGCGCACCTACGATCGATACCTTTGGTTTATTAGGCTCTCAGATATTCACCCTCGGACGAGAATTCGGAGATGACTTCTCTTTGTCTCTTTGCCCATTCGACTATCGGCACCGGACCGCCTATCAGCATGAAGTAATCGTAGGGTGCCCGCATATGATTGGCCACGATGTATTGAAAGTGCAGCCGGAAAAACTTCCACCGCAGTTTGCGGTAAATTTTGGGAGACAGCATGTCGCGAAATCGTAACTCCCATATTAAGGGATTGCAGCGCTCCGGCCCAAGGTGAATTCCGACTCCTGCAACACCATCGAATCCCCAGAAGTTCAGGGCATCCTTGCGAGACTGGCAGTCGATCCAAATTATTGAGGGTTCCATCGCTAACCGCCTAATAATCTCGCGAATTTTTAGCGCTCGCGGGTGAAATGCAACGGCGGGAGTAATCGATCCGATAGTCAACAAGACAATGCGCGGGCCTCCTAGGCCGAGATCCGGGTCGAGTTCAAGCGCACGTGCGACTATGCATTGCGCCAGAAGTGCGCCACCGCTGTGACCGATTATAACGACCTCATCTGCATCACTGGCATTCACCAAATCCTTGAGATGTGCGGCGCCGATCTCGATCGGCCGGTCGAAGCAGCTTGCCTCGCCGCGGCCAAATTCGCGGAGATACGGCCAGTGATTGATGACCCGAATCACCAGCCACCGCTTGGCAAGCGGGCGCAGAACCATGAAAATTGCAAATACAATTGCGACCGATATGCCAATCCCAATTGGTGTAGTCACACCGAGCCTGTGTCGTGCGATATACCAACTAAGGATTCCAGCTGCCATCGAAGTAGCAATCCAAGCGAGTAGCAACAGTTGAAGTACGAGATGATGCATCCCGAACTGCCAATTCGCCCGAAACACGCGAAACGTCGTTCCAGTTACGAGATCATCCAGCATCCATCGAACGCCACGGAAAATTTGCCGGATGATAGGTTCGGCACAATTAGCATTGATAATATTTTCTTGGCGGACGAAATCGTATCGAGTCATCACTTGCCAATTCGGCCCGCCCATGGTGAGGGTCCAGGAAGCGATGTCGGCCGATTTAATAGCGAGCGGACCGAGTGTGAACTTAGCGTGCCAAAGCGCACAAGCCCTTTTTAGCTGACTCCCGAAAAGAGTATAATAACCCTGTGGTCCTTGCGGATCGTAACCAGAGAGGAAGATAACGCTGCGACGGGTTATCAATGAGTACTCCAGCGAGCTTGGATTCATAGCCTAACAAAACTGCCGAACTTGCAATTATAAATCTGCTCCGCGCATGCTGTTATGGGCGATGCCTAAGCAACCGGTGGCGATCGGGGATGTCCGCTTTGGGTCATTAGCATCGTAGCGGCCCAAGTAGGGATATTGGAAGGGATCGGTGATGTCGGCATGTCGCATATCACATCGGCAAAGGGCGCAGCTTGAGCGACGACACACCGGCCACCACGTTTAATGCGATCGAGCCTTGAAGCGAAATCGGCTGAAGCGCGATGGTGCGGTTGGAACCGCCAAGGAGAACGTTCGCGCCTGCACCCAGGCCAATGCCAACATCTCCAGAAACACCGACATACTCGCCAGCGAGCGCTCCGAGGGGCAGTCCAGTGGTCGGTGCGAACACGGCCCAGCCCAACACGCCACCGGCGCTGATGCCTACGTTCAGACCCACTGTGTTGAGGGCACCCGCGTAGGCTTCGCGTTCCTGCGGTGCGTTGGGAGTGAAGAGGCACCGCATCGACTGGTAACCGACTATGATGAAGCCGACACTCGGGTCGACCTGGCAAGAGAGCCCACCCACCTGTGTCCACGATTGCGGAGCCTGGGCCGCGGCCGGCATGGTAAGCGTCGCCACCAGCGCGAATGGCGCGAGCAACAAACGATAGGAATGCATGATCATCCGATCCTTTCGCCCCAAGACGCAAGACAGCCTCAGATTAGCACACTGGGGGGCACCAATGTCCGCCGTGGGTCAAAAGCAGACATTGCCCTGATGTCCGGCGCACGTCCGCTTTGCCCCCAAAAGCGGACATTGATCGCGAGGGCCGGAATGGGCGGCTACTCAGCAACCCGCGAGGAAGCAATGGCGGATTTCAAAGCGCAATGGCTAGTCGGAGCCTGAAACTAATGGCTTCCAACTGACAGTGCGTTACTTACGCCCATTCGTGCGGAAGTAGTCGAGTACGTAAAGGCGGATCGCTGAGGATAGATTACCGTGTGCGCGCGTCTCGTCGATCTTTGCGACCAACGCCGACAACGTCGCGCCTTGGTCATGCGCGATTTCCTTCAGATCACTCCAGAAGGCATCTTCAAGGCTAACGCTGGTCTTGTGTCCATCAATGACGATGGAACGCTTGACGACTGAGGATTTCATCAGGGCCCCCCACAGCCCCCCATATCCTCATACCTTAGAATCGGAACCGCGGCGAAGTATCTTGTTACCTGCTTAATGGAAAGTTACGGTGTCAAATGTGACATTTCGTGATGGCTGACACAGCGTGATTGCGCGGCTTCTTCTTTTATTCTGCAGATCAATAAGAATATAATTGGATTTAGTCATGAAAACCGTGAAAGCCGAGAACGATATCGCCGCGCTTATAGAGCTGTTGAAAATGGAAGCCGAGCATTGGCCGCGTTCACGGACTGACGAGGTTTCGCAGAGCGACTTATTTTGCCGTGATCAAACCTTACTTGAAATGTGGCCCGAAGCTTGCCGACGCACAGGAACCGGGGGGCGCGAATTTCCGCCCGGAGTAATCAAACTCTGGAAAAAAAGCCTGGGTCGGATCAATTGAAAATCGTTGCCATCTGATCGGTTCAATACGAACGGTCACGGCCGCTCCCAGTTGATCACACGACCTCAGGGGCCGTGCGCAACAACGCTGGAACATGCTGCGCGCCTCTTTCCCAATATGTTCCGGCGGAAGGAACCGGGCAGACACAGAAACCAAACGCGCCAATCTCGCTTAACCAGTCTGATTGCGCGACTCAGGCCCCCCTAACTCCATCGCGCGAGTGGGAGGGGCCGCGTTGGTTGACTGCGGCCCCTTTTTATATTGTTCAGTGGCGGTCCTCTGGTTTGGTTGGGTTCTTGCGGTACGATGGACGGATCCTGCCAAGCATCCCAAACTCTCAAACTGAGAATCGCTTGTATGTCCGCTTTCTCTTAGCAGCGAACGATAGTTACGGTTTGGTCTTTGCCGTCACTCATACCAACCGTTACGGTTGCGGGAGGCAGCCCGGCGCACGGACAACTGGTGGAGGAGGTGTTTCAGGAGCGCTAACAACAGGCGGACATCGATGTACCCAATCCCAAGGAACATCATATATGCATGTGAAACGGATATCGTCTGATGTCGGGCGATATACATCTACGTTGAGTCTGCCATTCGATGGTCCCCAGAGGTCCCAGAAGAAGCCTCCGGCTGCCGGAAAGAAAGTCCCTATATTGCGTCCGTTGTGGTGATGCGGCGATCGAGTGCCATGGGCTGCCCCTGACTGGCCGAATGCAAGGGTAAGCGCTACGCTGAGAGACGCTATGAAGGCCGCATACCGTTTATACATCATGGAACGCCCACCAATTCGCAACATCTCAAGGCATACTGGGCCGGGCCTTTCGCGCCCGCCAGCGCATAAATTGATCATTGGTTAAGGCGTTTTTAATAGCTGCAAGGCTCGCACGAGAATGTGCTGTCTAGTGCGGCGGTCGCTGAGGCTATGTTTCCGCCGTGACGCAGCTTCCGCACCAAGGCCGACCAATATCCGCGGTTACTCTAATAGCGGACAAACGCAGGCGCGGTCGGATTGTCCGCTTTGTGCCAATAGCGGACATTGCGCTATTCATTCGTAGCGCCGCCTGTGCGCCCGCACCCGCGGAGCTCCTGTCGAAAATAGCTGTGCCGCTCGCCGCTCGAAAGCGCTCAGGATTCACTAACATTGCGCCAAATAAGCGCGACGCGACTGCTGCCAGCACCGGATTGCTCAATTCGTAGTCCAAAAATGTAGCTGAGTTGATCCTCATCCCGCGGTTCGAAGCGCCAGACGGCGTTTAGAAAGCGAAGGGGACCATCGAGAGCTGCGATGCTGATCTGACGTCCAGTCGTGTCTGCTGTGGTCCGGTTGGCGTAGCTCACCTCAAAGGCCGAAAAGCCAACGGTCATTCGCGAGACGATGATGGTCATGCCCGGCTCTGTCATCCGGTGTGACAACAGTCTCACCTCACGGCAGTGAGGCACGAATTCCGGATAGCTCCTCACATCTAGGACGAGATTGAAAAGATCCGCCCACGGATACCCCACAAACTTGGTTGTCTGAATGCGCGGCATCGTTTCAAGTTCATACTTGCCGTTGATCAGTTGATTCGTCTCGTCACCTTCATGCGCGACACGCTGTCGCCGGCGAGATGGCTCCAAATGAAGGAATCGCGCACAAGCTTGTCCGTATGCGGATCCATGTGACCGTCCTGGGCGCCACGCACGTCCATATAAAGCTCGGTCACCTCCTGCACGGCATTGGTCGAAAAATTCATGGCCAGTCCAGCGTTACAGGAGTGAATTTTCTGATCGTGCTCCCACGCAACCCGCAAGACAAATGAGCGAAGCGCCTCGCTCAACATGAACATCCGGTTGATCTGCAGCTGGACATTTTGCTGAGTGAACAGCATCTGGCCACCCTGTTTCGCAGTCTTGGCATACCGCAGCGCACTCTCGCAGGCATCGTCGCAGATACCGAGTGCATTGGCGCAGAGTTCGAGGTCACCGAACAAGTCGCCGCCAGTGGTATCGCCGCCTGCGCCGCCAGTTTTGCGAACGGCGCCGTTAACGTCGCCGACCACGTTAGCGTGCGGAACGCGTGCGTTCTCGAAGATCATTTCGCCGTTCTGATAGAAACGCCAACCACTTTTGTTGAACACTTTACCAATTCGGAAACCGGGTGTGTCGCGTGGAACAAGGAACATGGTCGTGCCCTGCTTGAGCGGCACGGTCGGGTCGGTGCGGGCGTCGATGAAGAACAGCTTGCCGACCGGCGCGTTGGCGATGAACGTCTTTTCACCATTGAGAATCCATTCATCGCCGCGTCGTTCGGCCTTCAACCTTAGGCCCGGCTTCGGGTCGTCTGGCGGCGCCATGCGATTGTCAGAACCGGCGCCCGGCTCGGTGATGCCTTTGCCAAGGAGGAAAGTGTCGTCAGCGACGAACGGCCTGAGGAAACGCTCCTTCTGCTCGTCATTGCACGCAGCCGAAATCAAGTGGCTCCATTTCCAATTTTGGCTGAAGGCCTTGGCGATCGCGCTATCGGCTTTGGCGAGTTCGGTCATGACCAACGCCTGAGTCACAAAATCGGTGCCGTGACCGCCCCATTCCTTGGGGACCGCCAACGTGCGGAAGCCGAGCTTGGAACCCTTTTTTATGATCTCCCAATCAAAGGTCTCGCTCGCCGTTGGAATGGCGTCGCGCTCGAGCGAGATCGGGCGAATTTCTTCCTGGGCAAATTTGCGTGCCAACATTTGCCAGGAGCGTTGTTCATTGCTGAGTGAAAAATCCATAAGAGCATCCTAACGTGTGATTGTTCGTGACGCTTACTTGCCGGCAATCGCCATCGCCCCGTTGGTCATCTGCCGGTAGCCGGCGATCACCTCGGCGATGCGCAGCTTGGCATCGCTATTACCCCTGCCACTGTGCAGGCAAACCCGGGCGTCGTGCACGTATTTCTGCAACGGCATATCGCGCATCACGCCCATAGCGCCGAATATCTCGGCCGCGTCTTTGGTCGCCGTAACCATCACTTCGGAGGTGAAGACGTGTGCGATTGTTTGCAGCGGTAGGTCGGGCAGGCTACGGTCGGCAATGGCGGCAGGATGATCAGACGCCCAGGCTGCCTGCCAGATCGCCCCGCGAGCGACTTCAAGCTTGATCGCAATTTCGGCGAGCTTGGTCCCGATAGCTTGATGTTCGATGAGCGGTCGTCCCCCCTGCACCCGCAGATGCGCATAATCGAGCGCGGCTTCATAGGCAGCGCGTCCTATGCCGAGGTTCAGGGCTTGGAACAATGGTATGCTTTCGCCCGGCGCATTGACGCTAGCCAACAACTCCGCTGCGTCGTCGCCGAGAAAATTGTCAGCCGGCACCCGGCAGTCTTTGAAGCTTACATCGCCGCTGCAACCGTGCAGCCACGGCTTTTCGTGCCCACGCACGCTGAGCCCTGGAGAGTCCGACGGCACAAGCAGCACCCGGAGGCTCGACTGTCCCGGTATTTTGACGAGGACCGCAAATAGCGCAGCGATTGGTGCGTTGACGACATAGTCTTTAAGGCCATTGATGACCCATTCGCCATTGGCCGCTTTTACGGCGACCGTTTTGACCACCGCGTGGGTCAATGCAGCGCGATGATAATTCACACCAAGCCTTGTGTCGGATTCGGTCTCATGACCTGCAAACGCGAGATAAAAGCGGTCGTCACTGACGAACCCAGGCAAATAGTGTTCGCGCTGGGCCATGGTCATTGCCCGGTCGAACAGGAGATGACCGAGCCACGAGGTCGCCGAGAGCGTGGCAGCGATGTCGGCATCTCCGGCTGCCAGTTCTTCGGTCACGATGCAGCTGGTGAGCTGATCCGCGCCGGCGCCGCCGTGGTCCTCGGACAATGCCAGAGTGCGTAATCCCATCCGCGACGCTTGGTCGAGAAGCTGCATCGGCAACCGCCGATCGCAGACATCGAGCCGTTCCGCCTTGAGTGCGACCGGTTTGATCTCCCGAGTGACAAAATCACGAACGGTATCGCGAATTTCCAGTTGTTCGGCGCTAAGATGGAGATTGTACATGATTTGGGGTGTCCGAATTTTGCGCTGCTATTTTAAATCTCACTATTGCATGACGGTCGTCACGATGGCGTCCCCCATTTCCTGGGTCCTGGCCTTACCACCGAGATCGGTGGTCAGGTATTTGGCTTCGGTTATGACCTTGCCGATCGCCTTCTGCATGTAGTCGGCGGCGGCGGTCGCCTTCGGTTCGCGATGTTTGCGGCCGAGCCATGCTAGCAACATCTGGCCCGACATGATCATTGCATAGGGATTGGCAATGTTATGGCCGGCAATGTCCGGCGCTGACCCGTGGGTCGCTTGCGCCATGGCCTGACGCTCTCCGACGCAAAGGCCGGGCGCAAGGCCGAGCCCGCCGACGAGTCCCGCGCCTATGTCGGAAAGAATGTCGCCGAATTGATTAGTGGTGACGACCACATCATATTGCTGTGGTGCCATCACAAGTTTCATCGAAATCGTATCGATCATCGATTCTTCAAAAGTGACATCCGGAAACTCCCGCGCCACTTTTCGACATTCTTCCGCGAACATACCGCAGGCGAGCCGGTAGACCGGCTCTTTGTGTGCAGCGGTAACTTTCTTGCGCTCGCGTGTGCGGGCAATCTCGAACGCCTCGCGCGCGACGCGGTTGGCGCCCTTTCGTGTGATCACACGCATCGCGACGGTGATATCGTCATTCGGTCTGAATTCCGGGGCGCCTGCGACCACCGTTTCCGAATACAACATACCTTCCGTGAGTTCGCGCACAAAGACGATGTCGACGTTCTTATGGATCGACTTCAGATTGTCGTAGGAGCGCGATGGTCTGGCGGCCGCAAACAGTTCGAACCTTTTTCGGATCGGCGGCATTACCCAGGTCGGGTCATTGCGCGGGTAGCTCGCGTGGCCGATCGGTCCCAAAATCCAGCCGTCTAGATGATGCAAAGCCTGCTCGGTCACCGCCGGTAGCGTATCGCCGTGCTCCTCATGTCCGGCTCGTCCGATCGCTAATGGCTGCCAATCGATCCTGAGTCCTGACCGCGATGCCGCCGCCTTCATGACCTTTACGCATTCGGGTACGACTTCGCGGCCAATGTCGTCGCCCAACAAGATTCCGATCTTCACGGCCACTCCTTTGGGAAAAACGTTATGGCACTCTAGGCGGTGAGTTGCCTATATCATGCCGAGACCTGTTATTCCGATATCCAAACTCACTTGAAGTCCGTTCGAGACCGAGATCCATCGTATATACGGAAGCTGACCGCTTGCTGCATTGGACATTCAATTATAGCTTTCACCCACGGCGTGCGCTTGACCTTGGTCAAGGTGCCCACCGTTGCCATGAGCACATGATGTCCAAGAAATAGCTGCGTGGAACCCGGACCATGTCTCAGCGCGATCCCATGAAGACAATTCCTCACGGGATCATCGATGTTCCAGTTACACCGTTCACACCAGACAATGCGATCGATCTCGATACGTTCGCGCGCGTGATTGAGTTTCTGCTTGGCCACAATGCGTCGTCGCTCTGCATCAACCTCCACCTCGCAGAGTCACTCAATTTAACGCTCGGTGAGCGGAAGCTCCTTGCCAATACGGCGGTGGAGGTGACGGCAGGACGAGTGCCAGTCATTGTGCATGTTAGTACGCCGGGGACCGACCAAGCGGTAGATCTTGCGCGTCATGCTGAAAAGATCGGCGCTGATTGCGTAATTGCAATTGCACCATATTATTGGAAGCCCTCCCAGGAAGCACTCTACGAGCATTTTTGTGCGATTATCTCGGCAACGGATCTGCCGTTCATAGCCTATAGCTCGCCGACCATCATGGACGGCATCGGGATTTCACCGGAAACGCTCGTCAGATTGATGGAGCGGTTCCCCCAATTTATCGGTCTCAAAGAAGCAAGTCACAATTGGGAAAAATATCTTGAACTCGGCCGAGCAGCGCGAAGCATTCGCCCAGATTTCGGTCTGTTTGTCGGCACTGAATGGATTATTCCATGCCTCACACTGGGCGGAACCGCTTGCATGTCAGTCTTTGGCGGCATTGCACCCCACTTTGTGCGCGCCCTGTATGAGGCAACGATGAACGACCGGTTCAAGGACGCCCTCAAACTTCAATGGAAGTTTTCTGAACTGTATCAGATCGCAAAGGCAGAATATCCGGCGCCGACGAAAGCAATGTGGGAGATTATGGGCCGACCAGTCGGTGCTCCGCGGCTGCCGAACCGGCCGCTGACGGCGGCTAGGAAAAAAGAAATTAGATCCGCGCTTGAAACGCTCGGACTCTTCGACACCGAACCTCACGGCTGGTAATAGAACATTCACGCTCGGGATCAATAGGAGGCGAAATTGATAAAACTAACATCCAGACTCGTAGCCGTGCTCGGCCTATTGACGCTGACAGCGCCACCGGCACCTGCGCAAAACTGGCCGCAGAAACAAACGATCAGAATGATCGTGCCGTTTCCAGCTGGCGGCGGCACCGATGTCGTCGCTAGAATTGTCGCAAAATATCTAGCAGAGCGGTTGCATCAAACGATCGTCGTTGAGAACCGCGGCGGCGCTAACGGTCAAATCGGACTACAAGCATTGAAGCAATCTGCTCCGGACGGTTACACGATCGAAGTCACGTCTGATACGCCGATGACCGTGAATCCCTGGATCTACAAAAATCTTTCTTATGATCCGCTGCGCGACTTCATACCGGTCGTATCACTGATACGGCTTCCATCGATGCTGGCGGTCCATCCCTCCGTTTCGGCTCGCAGCGTTGGCGAGTTCATCGCGCTGGCAAAGTCTAAGCCGGGCGGCCTTACTTATGCCTCCGCTGGCGTCGGCAATTTCAGTCATCTCGAAATGGAATTATTTTCATTGGCAGCAGGTGTGAAGCTAGTCCATGTTCCTTACAAGGGCACCGGTCCTTCAGCCATGGGGATGATCGGCGGCGAAGTACAAGCCGGATTTAATAACGTCTCGACATTGTTGCCGCATACGCAAGCAGGAAAGCTAATCGCTCTGGCAGTTGCCGAGCCGAAACGAATATCCGAATTGCCTGATATTCCAGCAATCGCCGAGACATTGCCCGGCTTTGAGATGGCACCGTGGGTTGGTCTCATTGTGCCGACCGGAACTCCTCAAACAATTGTCGATAGGCTTACTGAGGAAACAATCGCCGTCATGCGTAACCCTGTGGTCGTCAAACAGTTCAACGAGCAGCAATTGAGCGTAATGGTGCTTGAGAAGCACAAGTTTGCAGACCTGATCCGCAACGACCTCGAAAAGTGGGGCAAGGTGACGAAGGCCGCGGGCATCACGGTGGAATGACGAGGGATCCCCCGATCTCAACATTGAGAATTAAGGACTAGATTTGATTTGATCTTCGGATCTGCGTGGGATTCACCACGCAGATCTTTCGGCGGCGGCAAAATCGGGAAATGCGATGGATGAAATCGCGATCGATGATCCTCTGTCTTCCTTTCGACTTGACGATCGTTTGATTGTCATAACTGGCTCAAGTGAAGGAATTGGGCGTGCCTTCGCCGAAAGTTTTGCCCGCGCCGGCGCGTCCGTGGTGCTCGCGAGTCGGCAGCGGGAGAAGCTGAATGACGTTCGGCGCGCTATCGCGGCTCACGGAGGCAACGCGGAGATTGTTCCTACCGACGTGAGGCAGATCACCGAGATTCGCGCGCTCGCGGATGCTGTTCGCCGGCTGGTCCAAGGCGACAACCGAAAGCTCGTGCTGGTAAACAATGCGGGGTTCGGATTCACAAAGCCCGCTGTGGAGGTCACCGAGCAGGACTGGCACACGCTGTTCGATACTCATGCGAAAGGTACGTTCTTCTGCTCGCAGCAAATCGGATCGCTGATGCTTGAACGGGGCTACGGCAAGATCATCAATATGAGCTCCACGTGGTCGGTTACGACCCAAGCGGGGAAGAGCGTCTATTGCTCCGCTAAGGCTGCAATTTCGCAGCTAACCGCGGCGCTGTCGACGGAATGGGCGCCGCTTGGCGTTCGCGTCAATGCGCTTGCCCCTACGACGACCACGACTGATTTTGTTAAGGATATGGTGTCGAAGAACCCAGCGCGCTTCGATGAATTGCGCAGCCGCATCAAGCTTGGCCGGTTCGCAAAGCCTTCAGACCTCGTCGGCGCTGCGATTTTTCTCGCCAGCAGCGCCTCCGACTTTGTTACTGGCCAGACGCTGTTCGTGGACGGCGGCTTTACGACCTGACCAGGTTCGATTCGCACGCCATCTCATCTATTTAGAGCGAGCGTTGCGACAATCGATTGTTATCGGCGCATGGCGTGGACGATAGCAAACGTCGCGATTTTCGGGAAACCACAAGCACAGTTATGTCTGCTTTGGGTCCAAAGCGGACAAACCGTTCAGGGCCAAAATTCGGCTTTGTCCGCTATTGTCCGAAGGCGGACATTCACCAGCGTAAATTGCACCCGCTGAGAGGACCGGGCAAAATACAGCGCCGGACAAACCCATTGTGTGAAGTTATTTGTTTTTTCCCTAGGCAGGCTGCGGTTTCCCACTACTTAATCGGGGATTTCGTACACCGGAGAGTTTTCTTTATTCTGCTTGCGGGTCATGTCATCCACAGAATGACCCCTCACATTGACTGCGCCAGCGGTTACACATGCGAGGGTTCCAAGTCTTCGTGTGTGAAGCAGCTCACACATCCTCTCAAGAGAAATCATGTAGATTAGCTTGGCATGGGCCACGGCTCCGGGGAATGAGCAATGGCAACTGAAGACGAATTCAACGTTTGTGATTCTTGTAAGAAGGGGCGCCTCATCAACACCATGGAAGAGATGAAATTTCATCAATGGAGCAAAAAGGGCTATGTCCATTGCCACGCAATGATAACGGTCGGTGTTTGCGATTTTTGCGGGGCTCGATCGCTCGAGCAGGGAGTCGACCGGATTTTGGATGAGGCCTTTCAACAAGAGTACGACAAGCTGCCATAAGGCACTAAGTTAATTATTGCTGAATCAATGTCCACTTTTGAATAACAACGACATTACCCGGACGCATATTAGCGTCCTGCTTCTGGCACAAAGCGGGCATGCACTCGCGCCGACGATGAGCGAACACGTCAGTTCTGACGTGGGTGATGTGGTCTGCGGGCCTCAATGTGTTGAAACGAGCTTTCTGGCTCACAGGTAGCGCTGTAGAGGATTTTGATGGTTCCGATAACAGGGATTATATCCTCGCACGCGGCTCCCGTGCTGCGCCATCATACCTCTACGCCGGCGCGCGCTTCAGGATGCTGGTCGAGGAAATGCCGCAGCGCCATGAATAGTTCCTGCGCATGCTTCACTCGGCCGGCGCAGAGCGCCGCGTGAATGTCGTCAATGATCATGGTCCGGATAGTTTCGCCGCCATGGGGTTGCTTCAGCAGATAATCTGCCAAGGCGGTAGCCGCGATTTTCGGAATGTGCTCGTGCTCGCTGATGGCGGCGACTTCGTCTTTGTCCAATCCGCAAAAGGCGATGCAATCCTCCAAAGAGATCATGGCATCCTCCAATGCCCATTCGTCGGGCCGGCCCTCACCTGCATCAGTCAAAGCCCCTCAATCGCTATGCGTAATGATGCAGATCAATGGGTCAGCGATGCTGATACGATCGCGCCGACCGGACGTGGTTGGTGCTCCTGAAACAGAAAGACCACCTCACGGCGGTCTCTCCGCGTTTCCGATAAGCTGGATTATCGGAAGCAATTCCGATGTCGTTAATGACCCAACGCGGATCTACCAGCTGATGTGACGGATGTCCGCTTTTGGGATAAAGCGGCCATTGATGGGGCCGACAAATGATGCATTCAATTAATGAAAATGGCACGTCCATGACGATGGACAAAAGCGACACTGATGCACTCCGCAATGCTGTTCAGTTGCTCGAGCATCCCAGCCTCGCAGCGCGCCTTGCCAACATGATTGGTAAGCCTGTTGAACTATTGGGTCGGGCTCTACCTGCCGGTGCTTCGCAAGCTATCGCCGTCGCCACAACAAAAAGCCTTGAAGCCGCCGTCAAGGTTGCGCTCCTCACAATTCGAGGTGGGTCTCAAGAAAGCTCACAGATGCTACACAGAGCTTTAGCGGTTGCTTCGGGTGCCGCTGGAGGGGCGTTTGGAATTATGTCGCTGCCTTTAGAACTTCCGGTCTCAACCATCATCATCTTGCGATCAATTCTCGACATCGCGCGAAGCGAAGGTGAGAATCTAGCTGATCCGGAGTCGAACCTGTCATGCGTTGAAGTCTTTGGACTCGGCGGTCGGACTGAGACCGATGATGCTGCGGAGGGAGGCTATTTCGTTGTGCGTGGGGTTTTTGCGACTTCCGTCACCGAAGCTGCCCGCTTCATTGCTGAACGCGGCATTATTGAGGAAGGTAGCCCCGTGCTCGTGCGGTTGATTGCTCAGATCGCCTCTCGGTTCGGGTTCGTCGTTTCACAAAAGGCTGCCGCGCAAACTATTCCTGTTATAGGCGCGCTCGGAGGAGCTGCCATCAACTATGCATTTATCGACCACTTCCAGTCTATCGCCCGCGGCCATTTTACGGTCCGACGACTTGAACGAAAGTATGGCAGGGATATTGTTTTCGATGCGTACGAGCGCCTTCGTTTGGATCTCGGCGCGCCGACGAGGTGATCGAATGAATGGCAGAATGTCTGCTAATGTCTGCTATAGGCACAAAATGCACAACCCGACCGCGCGCCGGCGTTTGTAGCCAAATACGAATGGCGACGCGATCAGCCACAACCCGCACACGGCTTCAAGGCTCTCCTCCCAGCGACGCAAGTCCACGACCTCGGACGCACCGAGGGCCAGCACGAGGATGCCGACTATTGTGGCGTTGGTCGCTACGGGTTGGTTCCTCCGTCGCCAACTAACCATGAGGTCAGCACGATGAGAGCGCCCAGAGCCATGCTGGCACAATCTTCCCAGCCGTAGTGAACGTTAAAAACACGAATGCCTGCCATGGTATCCTCCAACAATTGGGGCATACGTCGCCAGCGTTTACGCACTCCGAGAACTAAGCGCCGCCTCGGGGCGTATGTCTACTAAAGTAGTAAATTACAGTTTGCTGAAGGAATTGTTGATGTAAATCAATTCCAGATTCGGTCTTTTCAAAGACCGGCGTTGTCGAGTCACCGATCGGGGTCCGTTTTTCGGGGTAGCGGACATGTGACATGCGCGCTTGAATATCCGCTGTGACCGTCTCTGCTTCTAACTGCATTCGCTTCGCAAGGCCACCGGACTAGTAAAACGCGACAGCGCATAAACATCATCACTGCAACGGCCAACGTCATAAGGGCACCCACAATCGCCAGAGGACTCAAGCTGCCGGCCATGTGTCGCGACTGGGCAAAATGAATATTTTCTTGCACCAAGACTATGTCGCACTTGGGGCATTTGCCTGGAGATGACCGTCGAACACCACCATGGCAGTAGCCGTATTGCTGATTTGACCCATTCGCACCTCCAGTATCGGAAGTGAGCCCGCGACGAGTCTTTGATTCCGTGGTGACCACGGCCTTCGACTCGCAACACGCTACGTGGGAAGGCGAGCCGTCATGGAAGAGTTGCGAGGCCCCCGGATGGGGGCCCCGCACGCACCACACTGTCGATTACGCTTACGCCGCCTGCGGCCCCCAGATTTTCATCTTGTGCGTCTCCGGCATCAAGAACAGGCTGAGCACCAAGCATATCGCCGGAACAGCGATCGGGTAGATCAGTGCATAAGCAAGACTACCCGTTGCTGTAAACGCCGCTGTGGTGATGAATGGCACCAGTCCGCCGCCCCAGCCGTTGCCAATCATGTACGGCATGGATACCGACGTGTAGCGGATCCTGCCGGGGAAAAATTCGGCGAGGAACGCGCCGATTGGTCCGTAGACCATTCCCACATAGCAGACGAGAATGGCCACGATGAGGATCGCAA
>JBARNC010000221.1:0-3985 GCA_049802775.1 Pseudolabrys sp.
GATGGCAGGCGGACAACGCAGCAAGGGCCATTGTCGCCGACTGCCGACAAATAAAGCTCGACGACCTAAGCTGCGCCCGCAGGCGAGCTTCCCGCGCTAGCGTGCGCCAGTGAGCCGGATTAGTTAAAAGTTCTGGCATAAATTCGCGGCGCTTGCGTTCTGTTGTAGCGCTTTCAAAAAGGGGCGGAGTTGTTCACCCCGCCCCCTTGAGCCCATCACCAGTAATGATGGCGCCAATAGCGGTGGCGCCAATAGCGATGGCGAGGGTAATAGCCATAGGCGGCGTAGCCACCATAGTAATTCGGTCGCCACCAGCACCGGCCATAGGGACCACAAACCCAACGCACTTGCTCGACCTGTGCGGCCGTGTCTGCATGGATTGGTGCGATTGGCATTGCGGATGCTGTGGTCGCTGTAAGGCCGCCACAAAGTACAGCGGCGGCAATCATCAGCTTTGTTTTGCTCATGGTTTCCTCCGTAGCTGCGCCCTTAACGCGCGATCGCTGCCGAAAGTTTCGGGCTTAACTTGCTCGATTATCTGAACATTCATTCAGACAGGCAAAAACTTTGCCATGACCGTAGGTTAGCCTCTCAGAACGTCCCGTCGATAATGCGCATCGCGGCTGGTGCCTTCGGATTTTTCACCTTGATCCAGCTTTTAGACCGCGCCGCAACGATAGGGCGCGAAAAGGTTTTCAACGAATTGCAGCGTCCCGTCTTCTCCCTAGTCAACCGGACGCCGCTGTCGCGCAGGTGCACGTTCATCTCCTATGACAGCGTTGGGACCATCCGAAATTTGGAGCACTTGGCGTACACGAACGACCGCATTATCAACGAATACGAAGAACAAGCCGAGGAATAATCCGCGTACAGGCGTGTCCTGACATGCATTGACATACCCGGACATCAGGCTGGGACATTGCCTCTAAGCGAGCTGCGTTTCCTAAAGTCCGCCCGCAAGAATCGATCCGACCGACAACTTGATAAGAAACAACAATTTCTTAGCTAGTGTTCATCCTTGATAATCAACTCTGATTAACGGTCAGAACCAAATTTCCATCCTGATTCCTTGCTCTGTTGGAGGCTCGCCGTTTGGGATTCGTTGAATGCTTTCGCGCGCTGCCAACGCGCATGCACAAGCATCGATTAAGTCATCGCGACCGATGCCGGTTCCACGCCGCTGGTCTAGCCAGGTCTCGATTCGACCGAAGCCGTGCTGGCCAAGCAAAGTGATGCGTTGCTTCCGGCCAGATTCGGTTTTCTTGTTCTTTAGGCGGACCCGGCCATTAAGTCGCCAGAAGACCAACTCGGGATGCGTCTCTAGTAAACGCATTTGCCGTTCGGGCGTCATCGTTTCATTGACCTCTTGAAGCTTGTCCCGAATGCACCAAAGCTGCAGTGAAATACGTTTGTCGCCTCCGTTGTGATAGTACGTATTGGCTTGAGCATAGTTGTCGAATTTCCAGATGTTCCGCCGCGCACCAAGAAACATGCGTGACCCCACAAGCTTTCGTGCCTCTCGGTCACAACTACGATAACCGCGTAGCGGCAGTCCGATTGGCACATCGATCATCGCCCGTTCGTAGGAGCCGACGAGCAGCGCTTCTAGATGGTGCGCATGATTCACGTGCTGATTGTGTTTGTCGACGTAAACCGCGACCCAACCGCCAGGAATTCCATCTATTCCAATGAACATAGCCATTCCGGCACCAAGTGCATTCTTGAACTATTTGAGGCCAACGTTGCACTCTGCCGCCGTGTCGTAGTGAGGCATTCCAGGCGTGGTGTTCAGGTTTGATCTCCAGAATATATAATCGACCAAGGCCCGGATGTGGTTGCTAGCTGCGCCCCGGAATTTTTGAATCGGCATGGTCTTCGCTTTATCGCCCAAGCGCAAAATACGCCCTCTCAACAGCCGCCAGCTATGTTCAGTGCCATTCCAATCAACCCAAGCCGAGCTAAGTTCATTTAGGGCACTGGCCTTTTTGCACACCAAACGCACCACGCTTCACATGGTTTTCGCGCCCTGCGAAATTCGGTCATTGTTATTCATTGCTCTCGCAGTGCTAACGTACAGGCGTCGGAGTTCAGGGTCCATTTCCCTTTGAATTCGCAAACTAGTGCTGCGGAGAACTTGCATGACAATAACAACGACGAATCTCGTTCCGCTGGATGCCGAACTCAAAAAACAATTCCAAGAACTTTTTAGGGCGGAAAAACGAAACACCGCCGCCCTAGCTAAAAAGGCTTTTCAGATTCACAGTGAACATTATCACGTTGCAGAAAGGAAATACGACAAAGACTTTGAGATGTGGTGGACCATACAGGCAATGGATCGGGTCTTTGGCACCCGGACCAACTGGACCAAATGGCATCGTGCTGGTGAAGCAATAGAAAAGGTTCATGCACGCTTTAGAGATTACATTGATAACCTGCCGGTGAATCGTGATGCACTCTACGAAATCGCCATGTTGCAGGGTGAGGAACTGCGTTTGTGTTTAGAAAACAAATACACTCGCACATCCGTTACCGAACCCGAAGCCGACTGGAAGCGTCCAAGAAAGGCACAGCCTATAATCAATCGCCGAGCAACTGCTGGCTCCATACGAAGTTGGCGAAAGAAATGGCGAGAGCCACCGCAGCCACGAATGGATAAGCGCACGTTACCGTTTATTACGATTCGCCTTCATGGTTCACTTTACGATTTTGATAAATCCGGACACCCCTCCGGATTGATTGCGGCAGGCCAGGCAGTGGAAATCAATCAGAAGATTGTTGATCTGCTAAAACCCCTCGACGCTTTTGTCCGGATTGATTCCAAGTTGGAACAACTCTTAGCCGGTTACGATAAGCGACGAATTATAGCCGAGAACCGGGCGCAAAAAGCCGCACTGACAGCTAAAATAAAGAAATAGTGTCTAAGTTCTACGGTATGTCTTGGCGACCAGGAGCTTCCCATGTCCGACTGTTTGCACTGCGATATTCACGAATTATTGGAAAGCCGATTGCAAGACAAAGAAACCAATCTCGAAGAAATCGCTGCGAAGGTGACCGAAGTGCTCGCCGACCTAATTTTGATGGTGCCGCCTGATCAACGGTCCATGCTCATGGCTGACATTCTGGTAAACCTCGGAAATTTTTTGGTTGAGAAGAAAGAGGACGCCGACCAAACTAATCCGCGCCGCTCAAGGCATTAGCAACGTTCGTGGGTAACGCAACACTGTTTGATTCAGGTCAAAGACCCGCTAGCGATTCTTTGTTCTCTTATCACCATCGAAGGAGCTTTGGTTCATGAGGAGCTTCGGCTTCTTCGATGATAAACAGAGCGGTCGCCTGCGGGCAGTGTGTCTAGGAACGCCCCTCTAAAACAGCAGCCTAAGACCCGAGTCCCGAAAGCGTCCTCTCTTTATATAATTTCTTGCATTAGGTTCGGAATCTTCGTGCCGAAATCATGAGCAACGCCACATAGGCATCCACTATGCGCACAGAAGAGACAATGACGGCAGAGAAAATGCGACGCAAGTCATTCGTCACATTGCTGGGGAATTGCCAAGAATGTGGACAGCCAGTCAAAGCTGGACAGGAGTTCATTCGCTCAGATAACGGCATTCAACATGCACTTTGCTTCTATGACCACGCATACGCTGAGCGCGTCCGTCAACTTCGGTCGAAAACGCAAGATTAGCAATATAAAATTACGGCGACAGAACGCATTACAGGAGATAACCATGGCAAATGGCAGCGAACCTTTTCCCTTGAGTGTTATGCTGACACAGCATTTTGATCAAACGCGCAAGGCATTGGAGAGCTATCTTGATTTCCTCCAAAAAGCCATAAAAGCCTCGCCATTGCTTGACACCGATCTGAATAAAAAAATGAAAACTTACATGGAGCAAAATATTGCTGCTGCCACTGAGTTTGCGCAGAAAGCAAGCAACGCCAAAGATTTCCAAGACTTCTGGCGGATTCAGACAGAGTTTATGCA
>JBARNC010000222.1:0-2408 GCA_049802775.1 Pseudolabrys sp.
TGGTAGCGAAGACGACGCATTTGAAGGAGAAGCTGGCCAAACTCGAAAGCGAGATGCAGCGCCTGGCGGCGATGGAGAAGCTGATGCTGGCATCACCCGATCAGCAGATCTCGCTCACCGATCCCGACAGTCGCTCGATGGCGACCAGCGGGCGTGGTTCCGGCGTGGTCGGCTACAATGTGCAGGTCGCAGTCGATACGGAACATCACCTGATCGTCACGCACGAGGTGACGAATAGCGGCTCGGATCGGGCGCAACTGGCAAACATCGCCTCACAGGCGAAGGAAGTCCTCGGCGTCGACGAACTCGAAGCCGTTGCTGATCGCGGCTACTTCAGCGGCGAGGAAATCCTCGCCTGCGACAAAGCCGGAATCGCCGTGACGCTTCCAAAGCCGATGACATCGGGGATTGAGGCAAAGGGGCGCTTTGGCAAGCAGGACTTCGTCTATTTCAGCGATGAGGATGTGTATCGCTGCCCGGCTGGCGAAAAGCTGAAGTACTACTACACGAACGAGGACAACGGACAGAAGCTGCGGCGCTATTGGACAAATGCGTGCCGCCAGTGCGCGCTCAAGCATCGCTGCACGACCGGCGTGCAACGGCGCATCGTCCGCTGGGAGCATGAACACGTACTGGAGGCCGTACAGAGGCGTCTCGACAAAAACTCGCAGGCCATGCGCCAGCGTCGCGAGGTGGTGGAACATCCCTTCGGTACTCTGAAGATGAGAATGGGGGCGACCCACTTCCTAATGAAGCGTCTTCCAAAAGTGGCCACCGAGATGGCGCTGCACGTACTCGCCTACAATCTCACCCGCGTCATGAACATCATGGGCATTCAGCCGCTGATGGCCGCGATCCGAGCATAGTCAAAGCCGAAAAATTAGCGCGCATCGCCGCCTCGCCTAGTTCCGATCTCTTCCGGCAAAACGTTTTGACACGGCCAAGACCCAAAGCGGACATAGGCATGATCCAGGTCTGAGGCCAGTTGAGTGCCATTTCTCATTCCACTGTCAGGGAGATTGGCTCTTGGAGCGCAAGCATGCCAGGAATATCATCCAGCGTGCGAGACAGATATCGTAATCGCTAGTCCGCTGCCCGAAGCGGGTAGATTCCGGGTCGAGACCGGCCGTCAGGCCTGCAACGAGGTTGGACATATCCCTAGCGCGGCGCTGATCGAGCTACAGGAGGACCTCTCCGACCAGACGAGCGGTCTGCGATTCACGGCACTCGAACCCACCGAACTCGTCGGCGTCTTCAAGGTGAAGGGCGTGGGTGACGATAACGATGTGGTCCTCTACGCTGGCGGCGATCAGTGGTGGGCAACGCGCGTGTGGTGGCTGTTACGTACGATCGGCTTTGATCGTGCTGCAGTGCTCGACGGCGGCCTCAAGAAGTGGCGCGCTGAAGGCCGTGCCCTTTCCACCGCGACCACCATTTATCCCGCCGCTCCCAGCCTGACCCTAAACGAGCGCCGTGGACTGTTTACCGGCAGGGATAGCGTGGTGCAGGCGCTCGAAAGCTCCACGGCGGTGGTTGTCAATTGCCTGCGCGAGGAGCTGCACAAGGGCACCGCTAGCTATCACTACGGGCGACCTGGCCATATCACCGGCTCGGTCAACGTGCCGGCTACCGCGCTGTTCGCGCCAGACGGCACTTTCAAGCCGCTGTCCGCGCTTCGGGCACTGTTCGCCGCGTGCGAAATCGAGCCGGGCAGCGACCGCCAAGTGATCACCTATTGCGGCGGCGGTATCGCAGCGACCGGCGATGCCTTCGCGCTCACAGCACTGCTCGGCCACGAGCACGTCACGGTCTACGACAACTCGCTGCAGGAGTGGGCGGCCAACTCGCGTCTCCCAATGAGCGTCGCCTGACGCGCGGTGGCGGCTCCGCGTGCGCTGACCTCCAAGCGTGCGCTGTCGACACGCGCCTTGCGGTGGTGCAGATGTTAAAGCATGGAGTTGTTTACTTGGCGGCTGCTGGTCACGAGGAGTACGAGACGCTCGCCAAGGAATTTCCACGGGCGCTCGATGACAAAACAGGTGTAAGCCGCGCGATAATGTCGAAACAGCGGCAACCCGGGCGCGCCGCAAACAACCTGCGGGGTTAATCGAAGTTGATACGCAGCCGGGCGAGTTCACCGAAATCAGGGTGACTTTGCCGTGCGGCCATGTTGCTCCCTGAACGGTCGTAACCGTTCCCGATGTCCGCTATTGGCACAAAGCGGACATTGAGGAGCCTATGCCGTGTGTCCGCTTTTGGGGGTAAAGCGGACATCAGACTTGATCAGGCTGGGACCATCGTGGAATGAACTGCCCGATGCGTTTCAAGTCCGGCAGCTTCGTACAATTCACTTCTTCACAAAGGCGCATTTGCTCTGGTCGAGCGGCTGCACCGCATCGTTTGCCGCG
>JBARNC010000223.1:0-6038 GCA_049802775.1 Pseudolabrys sp.
ACTTCTGTTTGCCGAATTTCTATTTCCACGCCACTACCGCCTACAACATCCTGCGCCATTGCGGCATCGAGCTCGGCAAGCGCGATTTTATGGGAACGCCGGTAACACTCTAGAGTAGCGGGTTCGCGCCTAGATCGAAGATGAAACTGAATCCGCAAGCCCTGGAAAAGATCTCCAGTCTGACATTGGGCCATTACAACCAGCGCGCCGAAGAGTTTTGGCAAGGCACGCGCGATCACGACGTCAAACAGAACATCGCTGCGCTGTTACAATGGATCGAGGGCAAACCGCCTTTTGCGATACTGGATTTTGGCTGCGGGCCCGGTCGCGACCTCAAGGTGTTTTCTGAACTCGGCCACGTAGCTGTAGGTTTAGAGGGTGCCGAACATTTCGCCATGATGGCGCGCACTCATAGTGGCTGCGAAGTATGGCAGCAAGATTTCCTCAATCTCGATCTGCCGGACAATTATTTTGATGGCGTGTACGCCAACGCTTCGCTGTTTCATGTACCCGGCCAGGAATTACCGCGCGTATTGCTGGAACTACACGCTAGCCTGAAACCAGGTGGTGTGTTGTTCAGCTCGAACCCGCGCGGCCAAAACGAGGAAGGCTGGAGTGATGGGCGGTACGGCGCGTATCATGATCTCGATACTTGGCGCGGCTATGTGTCAACCGCGGGATTTTCTGAGCTTGATCACTATTACCGCCCCGTCGGACTGCCACGCGAAAAACAGCCTTGGTTAGCGACCGCCTGGCGTCGGTGAGGAGGAGCAGGCATCACATGGCATGTCCGCTGATCGGTCGCTTTCGGCGCAAAGCGGACATTCCAATCGCGCTGACGAATGTCCGCTAATGACCCAAAGCGCGCATGCGGGCGACTTAAGTTGGTTTTCTCCTCTAATGGTCTGGCCAAGGAAATGACCGAGAAAGAAGCCAAGCCCACAAGGAAGCGCACTTCAAAATAAAGGCCGCCCCACAGGAGCGGCCTCAATGAGCTTACACGAGTTGTAGATTTCAGCCGACGTGCGCGACGCGAGCCTGGGCTTCTACCTCTTGCGGCGTCTTTGGCTGTACAGGAAGCTGAAGGACAGTTGCTTCTTGGCCCTCGCTCAGATGGGTCAAAAGAAGGATTTGTCCGTCCGGAAACTCAAGCGCATCACGGTGTGTTCTCGGGTTTTCCTTATTTATTTGCCGAAAGATCGCCATCGTGTGACCGATCGTTCGTGGCCTCCAATTGAGAAGTCCGGCCGCTAGAAGGCTCACCTTATTGGAAAAAGCCAGCTCCGTTCCCGGAAGGACGCAAACAGCCACAGCGGAATCTTCTTGCGCGGCGAATCCCCGCGTGCCGGTACCGAAGTTATGTGTGGTGAGCTTGTCGCCGACCTTTGCAGGACGCGACAGAGTGTGCTGAAGACTATAGTCGCACATGTTCAAGAACTCCTCTGTTTTAAGCTCCCGGCAGCTCTTGATACAAGGCTCCCACCACGACGATCCGGTGTCAACACGGAAATGCCAACGCGAAAAATTACGACCTCCACACCCTCCGCTCCAAATAGCCGCTGCGAAAACATTTTAATTGTTGATCTAAGAGGCCGCCTCAGCAGGCGGCCTCTTTAGTTTTTTGAACCACGGCGTGATGTCGGCTATTGGCACAAAGCGGACAATCCGACCGCACCCGCGTTGAGCCGGGAAGTCACAAGAAAGCGAATCCCTGGCCGTGGGTGCGGGTGTGGCGGGTCACTTGGCCCCGGCTTTGGAGGCTCGCCGGGTGGTGGTTTCGGTACTGGTTTGAGCGGGTTCATCGCCAGATATTCTTGAATGGCTCAGGGCTCATTGCGGGGCAACATCGTGAAAACGTCCATCATCAAACGTTCCGTTGTGCTCAACGGACATAAGACAAGTGTGTCCCTTGAAAACGAATTCTGGGATGGATTGCAAGAGATTGCACGCCACGAAAAAATGACGATTTCGGTGCTAGTAAAGGGGATTGCCGACAGTCGCACGAGCGACAATCTCTCGTCTGCGATCCGCATGTTCGTTTTCAATCATTTCTGAACGCGCGTGGTTAGGAAGCCCGCTGGCGAGCCAGAATAAGGTGGGGGAGGGCCGGGGTACGCACCGGACCCAGTTTGAAGGTTGCCCCGGCATTGTGCGTATATCACTCGACTGGCTCCTTGAAGCGCGCGCACCATTTCGGTCTGAATTGCTTTTTCACTTTGGGCGAGCAGTTAATTTTGCAGCTCTCAGTCACGCAATCCAATAGGCCATCGCTGCTTGCAGTCGTGTTAGGCGCTGCCGCGGCCTTCGCCGCCGGAGAAGATAGCGGAACGCTCGAGGGTGTAGAGGCGACAGGAGGAGCACTCTGCTGCGGCGCGGACCTCGGCTGTTCTTGATGGAACAAATCGCCTGATGCGCATCCCGCGAGCGCCAAAATAAGCAAGATCACCGCCGCTCTCATAATTTTCTAATTTACAGCTTTATCCTGGCGCTCACCACTGGCGAGATCGCTGCTGGATTGCCTCTAGGGCTCAATAAGAAGGTCGGTGGGCAATGTCCGCTTTTGGCACTTAGCGGACATCAAAGAGCTACCGCCGAATGTCCGCTCTCGGGGTAAAGCGGACATCGCTCCCGCATCGTTATGCTTAGGCAGCCTTGGAATGGCGGCCGGCACTCAGCGGGCCGGGGTGTGGGTCGGTCGGGTTTTGTTCGAGAGCGCCTTTTACGGCCTCGTAATGTCGCCGCCAGTGATCTGCGAAGAGCACGACCCCGTCCGGGTCGTCGCGAAATTCCGTTAGCCAGCGGTGTGCCCACTTGATCGGGTCTGTAAACATGTCGCACAAATCTTCGACCGCAGCGCGAACTAATTGCTCACGGCCGCCCCGTAACCCGCGGCCAACTCGCTTCGCCTCAAGGAAGTCCACGTATTCACGCAGGACCGGCAAGAGTTTAGGGTTTTTGTTCGCAATCTCCAATAGAGCGCAGACAGAGCTCCCTTCGCGATAGAGCAGCGCTTTCTCTCGGTATCGCTGGATTTTCTCCGTGGGCAGCCGCAGTTTTTCCGGCGTCATGTCGCCGAGTTCGCGCGCAGCCAACGCCTCATAAATCCGCTCTGCATAGACCGTCTCATACTTGGGGAACCACTCCACCACTGACGCACCTCCGACGACGGACCTCGGATGCGCCAATAACCTAGCCTAAATCAGGGAGTTTGCGCATCAAGAACCGCTCAGGTGCCAATGAACTCCGATGGATACTAACTTACTTGCATTGCCGCCAGCGTAGGGGAACGACATTTTACCGGACATAGGCTTACCGGTCGTGCCGCAATTATTAGCTGCACCAGTTCGCGAAAAGTTGTGGATGTAAAAGCGCGGAGTAAATGGGCGCACGCCTTAATGTTTGCAGAGAAATACAAATCTCCCGGTGAGTCATTAGAAGATTTTATTCGGCGACACGGGGGAATTAATTCATGCGCCGCTGACCTCAGTCGCCTCAGCCGAACGCAAGCCCGGCATCGTTAGAAAAAAACTCAATTGCTATAGTGCCAAACGAAATAGATTTTAGATGCATTTCAGCGTGTCAGCCCAGGGCGGGGCCAACTCATGGTTTTTGTAGATTTTCGTAATGGGTTCGCGCAGCCGAAGTTTGAGCGTAGTGAGAAGCGTCGGGCACGGGCCAATGTAATAGTTTCCGTTGATGGTTGCTTGTTTCAGCTCTGTCGTTGCATCATGAATTATGGATTCCCTTGCTGCCGTATTTCGTGACGTTCGCAAACCGATGTCGATCGAGCGCATAACGCTCGATCCACCAGGGCCGACCGAGGTGTTGGTTCGCATCGCCGCAGTCGGTCTGTGCCGTACAGACTACCACGTGATGCGCGGCGAGCGACGTGTGGCGATGCGGCCGATGGTGCTCGGTCACGAGGCTGCAGGGATTGTTGAAGAACTTGGTGCTGCGGTTAATGGAATTAAAGCTGGTGACCACGTGATTCTGACGTTTATTCCTGCTTGCGAAATCTGCCACTGGTGCCGTCAGGGTTTGCATCATCTTTGTGCTGCAGGTCCGCGTATAACCCAGGGGCCGCAGCTCGACGGCTGTCCTTTCCGAAAATCATATCCGAACAATATGACCATTTCTCCCTGTCGAATCCCCGGCGTGCCTCCTTTTCGGCCAAATTCCCGGGATGATGGGAGGCCGGACGGGGGACCGGCGCTAAGCTCGCATTGACCGATCCCGATAACACTCACGGGGTTGTCGGCACGGCAGCCCGAGGGGACGTGACGGCGGCGTGGGACAGACTCTTTCACGGATCTGTGCTGTGGCTATTGACGCGCCGCGCGAGCGTTCTCTCTTTGTGACTTTGGCGCGCGCCGGCGCCCGATTGGGCCTGGCCGCGCTTTTCATGCTTGGCGCCAACGATGCGCTGCAAAACGCTAGCGCCGAAGGCGACACCCGCACTCTCTCCTTTCATCATCTCCACACCGGCGAAGACATCACCGTCACCTTCAAGCGCAACGGCCGTTACGACGATGACGCGCTGAAGAAGCTCGACTGGTTCATGCGCGATTGGCGCAAAGAGCAGTCGACCCATATGGATCCGCATCTGTTCGATCTGCTGTGGGAAGCATACCGTGAGGTCGGCGCAACACAGCCGATCGACGTTGTTTGCGGCTACCGCTCGCCGGAGACCAATGCAATGCTGCGCGCGCGGTCGAGCGCCGTCGCGCAGTTCAGCCAACACGTCAATGGACAGGCGATGGATTTCTTCATCCCCGGTGTGGCGCTGACAAAGATCCGCGAAGTCGGTCTGCGCATGCAGCGTGGCGGCGTCGGATTTTATCCGACCTCAGGCTCGCCTTTCGTGCACATGGATACCGGCACCATCCGTCATTGGCCGCGCATGACGCACAATCAACTGGCGAAGGTTTTTCCCGATGGCCGCACCGTACACATTCCTTCTGACGGGTACCCGCTGCGCGGCTATGCCCTGGCACTCGCCGACGTCGAGCGGCGCGGCGGCAGGCCATCCGAAACTTCGCTGCAGGCTGCGCGCGAGGCACGCGTGATCACTGCTAACGCCGATCCCGAGGTAGAGCCGAAGCGCGGCTTCTTCGCTCGTTTGTTTGGCATCGGCAAGGACGCCGACGAGGTCAGCGAAGAACCGACACCGAAACACGCACGCACGCCCATGGCGGTCGCAAGCCTGAGCCGACCCAAACCTCACCCGGTAACCGTCGAACATATCGTGCCGCTGCCGACTGCACGCCCGCAACCGGTCGCGGTCGCTGCGGCAACGCCGAAGCCGGTCGCCAATCCCTTTGTAATGGCGTCGCTCGGCGGCAACCTGTTTGACAATCGCGGCTACTGGCGAGGCGCAGTGCAGACCGCTCCCGCACCAACGACGTATGACACCGCCAACATCGAGCCCAAGACCACTGGCAATACCGCCCTTGCCTATACTGCTGAATCAGAAGTACCTGCGCCGGCCCGGACCCGCCCGATGGGCTCGCGTTTGCCGCATTTGCCGAGAGAAGTCAGCGTCATTCCGGCACAGGGCAACACCACTGTCGTAGAGAAGACCCCTCTGGCGGCGGCCTCGGCAAGCACTGAGCAGCGTATCTATAACCCCTGGTTACGGGCAGCAGTGCTGACACCAAGCTTCAACACTTACATGACGGCGATGCGGCTTGGTGCGGTCGATATGCGGCCGCTGCATGAACTCCTGTGCAAGCCTTCTATGTCGGTGGCGATGACGTTTTCAGCCGATCCGCAACTCGAAATGGTAGCGAACCGCTTTAGCGGCCCCGCGGTGGTGTTCTTGGCCACCATCTTCGCACTGCAGACGACCGCGTCGCTGCGCTAATTTCCTAGTTCGCCATTCCGAGCGCGTGCAGGTAAGTGTCGAGTACTTCCTGCTTGTCCCTGTCGCAAACCTCATCCGGCTGGCAGTTGATCGAGAATCAGGCAAACCTGTTGTGGGATGAGGGATCTTTGCAGGCTCATTGGTTGGACGGTGGTCGATCTGCAGCCTCCTGAAT
>JBARNC010000224.1:0-28085 GCA_049802775.1 Pseudolabrys sp.
TTTTGCTGGTCTGGATCCCCTGGACGCCTTTACCGGTCTGAACGCCTTGGAGGCCCTTGCCCGTCTGGATCCCCTGGACTGCCTTCCCGGTCTGGATGCCCTGGATGCCCTGAACACCTTTGCCGCCCACATTGCCGAACTGCTGTTGAAGTTTCGTATTCTTGAACTGCACGTTGCCGTGATGAGCTGGGTCAAATTTCCAGTTCTGGAATTGGCTGCCGCCGGAAAGATTGACCTTATTATACTTGCTGTAGAGCACAGTGTTGGTCTGGATCGCCGCAAAGCCTCCATGTCCCCAATTGTAGTGGTAATACAACGCAGGCCCGACGAAGAGCGCCGCTCCGAACCCGAACGCCGCCCCGACCGTCCACCAGGGCGGATACCAGAAGAATGGCGCGTATGCCGGCGCCCAATAGCCGCTGCCGTATACGACCAATGGATCATAGACCGGAACGTAAATGTAGTCGGGCTCCATCGGTTCGATGACGATGTATTCTGGCGGTCCCACGTAGCCCGTGGTTGGTGTCGCGGCGACTCTCCTGACCTTCTGCTCCTTGCTCGACTTCAGACTGCCGGTTGTTTCTGCCTGTGTGCGCAGCGCTTGAATTGCATTCTGCACGTCGTCGGGCTGGGCCAGAAAGGCCTCGCCGAGCTGGTTCGTCCAATCCAGCTTCTCGTTCATCATCGCAAGCACCTGCGGGACTGACGTCAACCCCTTGACGCTTGGATCCCACGGTTGCTTTTGCATTGCGTCCTCGAGCGCCGCGCCTTTGAGGTTCTGATTCTTCTCGGACCAGCGCGCTGCCATGGTCACTTCAAGTGGATAGGTCGATGCGGTCAGTACCTGTGCCAACAAGGCATCGGGATACAACGCTATCGGCGCGACTAATTGCTGGAGCTGTTGCTGGGTAAGGGCTTGCTGTTGAGGCTGCTGCTGCGGCGGCGGTGGCGGCTGCTGCTGGAGCTGGCCCTGCTGATCCTGAGCTGACACAGGCAATGGAGCCGCTGCCAGGACAATCGGAACCATCAAAGCCGGAGTGAAGCAGAATCTACGCACCCAACCCGACATGAGGAGACTCCTTTGTGGCTTCCATCGCCTGCCATCCTACGCCTAGGCTTCAAAATTCTCTACGCCCATTCGTGCCTGAATTAGGGCGAGCGGTGGCCTTCTTAAAATGAAAAAAGTTCACGCTCCTCTTGCCCGGAGCACCGACTCAATCGACACCCGCGACCACGGAGCCGTGCGTTCGCGGAAGGCTGCGTAGGACGCATGCACCTTGCCCGTGACCACGCTCCGCCCGGCCAATTCGCTGAGCACATCATTCGCCTGCTTGCGCGCGGCAACAACCAGATCTTCAGGAAACGCTGCAAGCCTTACCTGGTGCTCGTTCACCAGCGCGGCAAGCGCTTGCGCATTGAGCCGTTCCATCTCGGCCAGCGCATAATTTGCTTCCGTCGCGCACGCGTGTGCGATGACGGCTTTGAGATCGTCGGACAGCGCATTCCAGGCTTTCAGTGAAACGATGCACTCGCCCGTGCCGTTCGGCTTGTTGAAGCCGGGATAATAGTAAAACGGCGCGACACGATAGAGCCCGAGCGCAATGTCGGTTCCGGGACCGACGAATTCGGCGCCGTCGATCACTCCAGACTGCAGGCTCACCAGAATTTCCGCCGGCGGCGTGGTCTGCGGCGTGACGCCGAGCCGGCGATAGACTTCGCCGCCGAGGCCAAGCGTGCGCAGCTTGAGGCCACGCACGTCGGCAAGGCTGTTCACTTCGCGTCGGAACCAGCCGCCCATGCAGACGCCGGTATTACCGCCCATGAAAGGCTTCACGCCGAATGGCGCGTAAAGTTCATCCCACAGCACCTGCCCACCACCGGCATCGACCCAGGCCACGTGCTCGCCAGGCGTGAGCCCGAACGGCACCGTGGTGAAGAATGCAGCCGCGGGCATCTTGCCCTGCCAGTAAAATGAAGCAGTGTGGCCGATATCGGCAACACCATTGCCGACAGCGTCGAGCACCTCGAAAGCGGGCACCACTTCGCCTGCGGCATATACGGCGATATCGAGCTTGCCGCCAGAAAGCGTGCGCACGCGCTCGGCGATGCGCTCGGCCGACATGCCGGGCCCTGGCAGCCGCTTCGGCCAGGAGGTGACCATGCGCCATTTTTGCGCCTGTGCCCGTGCAATGGCCGGTGCCGCAAGAATACCGACAGCGGCAGTGGCAGCGCCAATGGCGAAGTTGCGTCGGGTCGTCATGACGTTCTCCAATGATCGTGAAAATGATGTAGCGGTCCGTGGCCGTGGCCGATCTTAAGCTGGTCGGCGCCGGCAATCGCGGCAGTGACATATGTTTTCGCGCCCCGGATCGCGGCTTTGAGATCGAGGCCTTTTGCAAGGCCTGCCGCAATGGCCGACGACAGCGTACAGCCACTACCGTGCGTATTTTTTGTCGTTATACGCATCTCGGCAAAGCGAGTGACACTGGTGGCATCGATCAAAAGATCGACGCTCTCGGATCCTCCTCCGTGACCGCCCTTAATCAGAACGGACTGCGCGCCGAAATCGAGCAGCGCGCGTGCCTGCTCCTCCATTTCGGCTTCTGAACGTGCCGGCGCGTGCTCGAGCAGCGCTGCTGCTTCAGGCAAATTGGGCGTCAACAGCAGCGCGCGTGGAATAAGCAACCTGCGCAGCGCGTTAACTGCGTCGTCGCCGAGCAGGCGATCACCCGACGTCGCGACCATCACCGGGTCGAGAACGATGTTCTTCGCGCGATGGCGATCAAGACCTTGCGCCACCGCTTCGACCGTCGCGATCTGTGACAACATGCCGACCTTTACCGCGCCGACCGCAAGATCGGAGAACACTGCATCGATCTGCGCCGCAATGAAATCGGCAGGCACGTCGTGAATGGCCCTCACGCCCTGCGTATTCTGCGCAGTTAGCGCCGTAATCACCGACGCGCCATAAACGCCGAACGCAGCGAAAGTCTTGAGATCGGCCTGAATGCCGGCGCCGCCGCTTGAATCCGAACCGGCAATGGTGACGGCGATGGCGGTCATGGCCGCCCTCGCCGCTTGAGCGCGCTATCGACCACCGCACGTAACTCTTGCGCGGCTTTTCTGGGATCTGGCGCGAGCGACAGCGTGGAAATAACCGCTACGCCATCTGCACCAGCGGAAATCACATCGGCGGCATTACCCGAAGTGATGCCGGCAATGGCGCAGATCGGATAGTTCGGTTCGCGCGCGCGGATCGCCTCGACGATGGCACGCAAACCGGGAATACCGATTGGCGCCGCCGTATTGTCCTTCGAGGTGGTGCTATACACGCCGCCAATGGCGACATAGTTGAGCAGATCGAGCGGCGCGGTCTGGGCCTGCTCCGCAGTCTTGACGCTGAGTCCGATGATCGCGCCGCGGCCCAGTAATAGCCGCGCATCGGCCGGCGCCATGTCGTCCTGGCCGATGTGGACGCCGTCTGCTTCCGCGGCGAGCGCAACGTCGACGCGATCGTTGATGAGCAGCGGAACGCCCTTTGGCTCCAGCACGGCCCGCAGCAAACGCGCCTCCTCGACTATCGCACGGGTAGACCCATGTTTGTCGCGCAACTGCACCAGCGTCGCGCTGCTTGCGATACAAGTGGCAAGATCGGTGAGCGGACGGCCGCCGGCAACCGCAGGGTCGACAAGGGCATAAAGCCTGAGATCGACATCCATCAGCCCACCTTTGCGCGGGCGATGAGCGTCGGCCCATCGAGATTGTAGAGAGCATCGATGATCGTAACCGCGAAGCTGCCCGGCCCCGGGGACTTTTCTGCTGCCAGTTCGCCGGCAACTCCAATGACCAGCAGCGCGGCGACACTCGCGCGAAAGACATCGGTTTCGACTGCGAGGCACGCCGCAACAAGCGCAGAGCCCGCACAGCCCATAGCCGTTACCTTGGCCATCAGCGGATCTCCGTTTGAAACCGTCATAACGCGCTCACCGTCGGTCACGAGATCGGTCTTACCCGAGAGTGCGACTACAATCCGGTTGGCATGCGCGTATCCCATCGCCGCCTCGCGCGACGGCGCTTTGCCCGAAAGTGCCGAAAATTCGGAATGATTGAGTCGGACCACATTGGGCTGGTGGGCGATCAGTTCACGCGCGAAAGAAGCGCGCAGCGGGACGCGGTCGACGCACACGGGATCGAGCACCCATGGCAGTTTGTTTCGCGCCGCAGCTGCTACGGCGATCTCCGTCGCCTTGCGACGCTCGCTATCAAACGTGCCGAGATTAACAAGAAGCCCTTGCGCGCTGGCAACAAACGGATCGATCTCCTCGGGTGACAGGGTCATCGAGGGCACACAGCCGCCCGCCAGCAGCGCATTGGCCGTGAAGTTCTGTGCCACCGCATTGGTGATGCAATGGACGCGAGGGCCATTTGCACGCAGGCGCACGAGAATATCCGACGTGGCTTGCGCCACGCCGTCGCGCGATGCTGCTTGCAGGTTATGCATCTCTGCTCCCTCCGCCGGCATGACCCGGATCAGGTTCGTTGGGTTGGCTTGCGCCTCTCAGCCCGGCAACGGCCGGACACCCCGCGAGATTGCTGCTCAATACGTAGTCCGCGTCCGGGTCCAAGGCAAGGCCGCCTTGCCAGTTACCCTTGTTTTTGCTGGATTGTGCGTTGCCTCTGGAGCCGTCCGATGACCCCCTTCTTCGTTCAGATCAAATGTGAGCTCGGAAAGTCCTACCAGGTGGCCAACGAGCTCGCCGAAGCCGAGATCGCCTCCGAGATCTACTCAACCGCCGGCGATTACGACCTGCTGGTGAAATTTTACGTCGATAGCGGGACCGACATCGGACATTTCGTCAACGAGCAGGTGCAGTGCATCCCGGGCATCAAGGAAACGCACACCATCATCACCTTCAAGGCGTTTCAGGCGTAGCACGGACGGACGCGACACAGCACTAGTGTAGCGGAGTGGTGCGCCGCTGGTCCGGGGCCTTTGCAAATTTTGAGTCTGTTGCGGTCCCGGCGCAGCGCACGAAACCTCTACACTGCTTGGGGTGGCCCCTCCGCCTCGCGCGCACGCTGAAGACCAAGCTGGCGCTCCCGCCAGATCACAAACAGGCCGGCAGCCGCAACAATTGTCCCGCCCACATACACCAATGTGTCCGGCAATTCGCCGAACAGCCAGTAGCCGAGCAGCAGTGCCCACAGCATCGAGGTGTAGTCGAAGGGCGCGACCACTGAGGCAGCAGCGTAGCGATAACTTTCAGTTAGAAAAATGTGCGCAAGGCCGCCGAGGATGCCGAGCGCTATGAGCGCAGTGAACTCGCGCGCGGTCGGGGAATGCCAACCAAAAGGCAATGTCAGGGCACCAGCGACAGCGCAAACCAGCGAGAAATAAAAAACGATGGAGGACGTTGTCTCACTTTGCGTAAGCCGTCTTGTCTGGATCACCGTACCGGCGTTGCAAACAGCCGACGTAATCGCAAACAACGAGCCGACCGCCGTCGCTGCACCGCCGGCCCCAGCATAGGTGCCGATCTCGAAATGCGGGATCAGCATCACGATGACGCCTGCAAATCCGATCAGCACCGCAGACCACCGATAGATGCGTACGCGCTCCTTCAATACAACGGCGGCAAGAGCCACCGTGATGAGCGGCGAGGCAAATGAAATCGCGGTCGCATCGGCAAGCGGCAGTCGCGTCAATGCCGAGAAATTGGTGAACATGCCGCAAACGCTAAGCAAGCCGCGACCAAGCTGCCCAAGCGGCCGGCCAGTACGCACCGCAGAGGCGAGTTCGCCGCGGATGGCATAAATCACCATCACCGGCAGAATTGCGAATGTGCTGCGGAAAAAAACCATCTGCCCGATGGGCGCAACATCGCCCAATTGGCGCACCAGCGCCGACATGGCAGCAAACAGCAGCGCGGAGATCAGTTTGAGGCCGATAGCCTTGAACGGATACATGGGGGACCCGACGACTCATTCCATACATAAACGACAATGGCCGGGAGTGTCCCGGCCAATGGCAAGCAACCCGCAATGGGCTACTATTTGGGCGCCGGCAGCGACTTGAGATAGACCGCTATGGCTTCGCGATCGGCAGCGCTCAATTGCTTCGTATTAGCGACCACGTCCACCATAAGTCCACCGACGCGGTCAGAATCCGGCGTCATGCCGGTCTCCAGCGTCTCAACGAAGTCCTGAACTTTCCAATTGTGCAGCTTGCCTTGCGTGATGTCGGGCACGCCACCCTGTCCCGTTGGGCTATGGCCACCGGTAAACCGTCTGCTGGCAACGATGGCGCCAAGCAAATTGCGCGGCGAGTGGCATTCGGCACAGTGGCCGGGCCCGTTCACGAGATAAGCGCCGCGATTCCACTGCGCTGATTGCGCTGGATCAGGCGTGAACGCCTTGCCATCGAGAAACAGTAGCTTCCATATTCCGAGGGTTCGCCGAATATTGAATGGAAATGGTAGATCATGGTCGCGCACCCTGCCTGGAATCGCCGGTAAGGTTTTCAGATAGGCAAACAGATCACGCAGATCATCGAGCTGCATTCGTTGATACGAAGTGTATGGCAGCGCCGGATATAGATGCTCGCCCGCGAGCGATGTGCCTTTCACCATGGCAGTGACGAACTGCGCTTCGTTCCAACCGCCAATGCCGTCCTTGGCATCCGGAGAAATGTTCGGGACGTGGAACACGCCGAACGGCGAGTTGAGTGCTAGGCCCCCACCGAGCCGGGTCTCATCCTTCTGTTTTGGGACCGCGTGGCACGACGAGCAGCCGCCGATCAGGAATATCGTTCGGCCATTGGCGAGATCCGGCGCATGTGGGGCGAGCACACTCGCCGGAATCATTGCCGGAATAGTGAGATACCAGTACGCGGGCGCGCCAAGAACAACCGCTACAACGGCGACGACGACACGCTTACGGAGCATCCGGCAGGTTCCGCTAGCAACGAGATTTTAGATTAGCAATGATCGCTAGGGTTGATCCGCAATCTTAGCGCTATTGCTTCGACAGCCGATACTCTTTGTGGCAATTGTCGCAAGCGTTCCCGACCACCGGAATGGCAGCACGCAATCCGTCCAGCGACAATTTGGCCTTGTCGCGGTTTTCCGCGACCGCTTTTGCGAATTCAGCTGCCTTGGCGTCGAAATCGGCTTTCGTCACCCAGATTTTCGAGGAGGCGCGTGTTTCTTGGCCGGTCTTCGAGTTGTCCGGAAACAGGCCTGGTAACTTTTGCGCGGTGTCGGCCCATTGCGCGAAAGCGGCATCGACCTTGGCGGCGTCGAACGGAGCCTGGCCCCGCATCATTGGCACGACGATGCGCGCATTATCGTCGTTCCCCTTCATTAGCGCCATGCGCGTCGCGATCGGATCGGATTGCGCGGTCACCGCGCCAGCGCCAAACACAAGAACGACAGCGGCGAGAGCCGCTCCGGCGGTTCGTCTCATTCGTATAATCTCTCTTTTGCCCAGCATTCGCCGCTCTCACAAACACTTGGTCTATAAGCATTATTCCGCCTCGGGGTGCACATCACCGCCAATCACGACTTCGTGATCACTCGATGTCTAGGCCGCGACCGATTTTTGCGCCGCACGGATGGCGTCCCAAATCCGCTGCGATGTCGCTGGCATATCGATATGACGGATGCGGTGGGCGCGCCATAGCGCGTCTACAATCGCATTGATGATCGCAGGGCAAGAGCCGATGGCTCCCGCTTCGCCCGCGCCTTTGACTCCGAGCGGATTGGTCTTGCACGGCGTATTTCGTGTCTCGAATACGAAGTCAGGCGCATGCTCGGCACGCGGCATCGCGTAATCCATCAAACTTGCGCTGAGCAACTGACCGCTTGCAGAATCGTAAACCGTATCTTCCATCAGCGCCTGGCCGATGCCCTGCACCGCGCCACCATGCACTTGGCCAGCGAGCAGCAGCGGATTAAGCGTGGCCCCAAAGTCATCGACAACGATGTAGCGTACGATGCTTGTCGTGCCAGTGTCCGGATCGATTTCGACCTCCGCGATGTGCGTGCCGTTTGGGTATGTTGGCGGCTCGACGCTGAACTCTTCCGCCGCAGACAACTTGTCGGAAGTGGCACCAGGATGCGCGGCGAGATCGGCGAACGAGATGACGCGATCGGTACCGGCAACACGGACAGTCCCATCCACGATCTCCAGATCGCTTGCCGCGGCTTCCAAAGCGTCGGCGGCAATCTCCTTGATTTGCCCGGCCAGCTTCTTCGTTGCGCGATCAACAGAAACTCCGCCGACGGGAATAGAACTAGATCCACCGGTGCCAGCGCCACTCTTGATTCGGTCGGTATCCCCCTGGATGACGCGCACTCGATCGGGTGGGAGGTCGAGACGCTCGGCAACAAGTTGGGCATAGGACGTGGCGTGGCCCTGGCCGGTTGACTGCGACCCGATCAGCAAGGTCACGCCACCGTCGCGATCGAGTGTAAGTGCCGCGGTCTCCGGGCCGTTGTTGCCGCAAGCCTCGATATATGTGGCGATGCCGATGCCACGTAGCCGGCCGGCGCGTTTGGATTGCGACGCTCGCTTGTTGAACCCGTCCCAGTCCGCAAGCTCCTGCGCACGCGACAGCGTTCCTACGAAGTCGCCGGAATCGTAAACCTTCCCGGTCGGAGTCTTGTACGGCAACGCTTTCGGCTTGATGAGATTTCTGCGCCGTATCGCATCGGCCGCGATTCCGAGATCGTGCGCTGCCGCGTCAACAACGCGTTCGATCAGATAGGACGCCTCCGGCCGTCCGGCACCGCGATAGGCGTCGACTGGAACAGTGTTGGTGTAAGCCGCGCGCAATCGTATGTGCGCAATGGGAATATCGTAGGGCCCGGTCGCCATGCCGACACCGAGCCATGGGATGTAGGGTGCATAGCACGACAGATAGGCGCCCATGTCAGCGATGATGTCGAGCTCGAGCGCGATGAAACGTCCCTTCTCGTCGACTGCTAGCCGTGCAGTGGAAGTATTATCGCGTCCATGACTATCGCCGAGAAAATGCTCGGTGCGCTCGCAGATCCATTTGATGGGTCGGCGCAGCCGTTCAGCGGCAACGGCGGCCAACGCATATTCACGATAAGGAAACAACTTGGTGCCGAAAGCGCCGCCGACGTCAGGCGTCACCACGCGCATCTTTTCGGGTGGCAATTTCATCACTGCACCACCAATGATGTCGCGGATGATATGGCTGCCCTGGCTGCTGAGCGTGAGCGTATAGCGATTGCCGTCGTATTCGGCGACGACGCCGCGGGTGTCGAGATAGTTGGTAACCAGCCGCTGATTGACGATGGTCAATTCGACAATGCGCGCGGCCTTGGCGAACGCCTCTTTGGCTGCGCCGGCATCGCCAACCGCAGTCTGGAATGCGAGATTACCCGGACGATCTGACCAAACCTGCGGCGCGCCGGGCTTCAGCGCGGCGACGGCGCCGATCACATGCGGCAAGGGCTGCCAGTCAATCTCAAATGCCTCTACCGCATCCTTTGCCGCATCGATGCTGTCAGCCACCACGAAGGCGACGGCATCGCCGACATGCCGCACCACGTCCTTTGCGAGAATCGGATAGACGGGGGTCTTGATGTCCACATCCGGCACCACGCCGGGGGTCGGCAGTGGGCCCAGCGCGGAAATATCGTCCGCAGTCAGCACCAAGCGGACACCCGGCAGCGCACGCACGCGCGTAAGGTCCTCAATACGAAAACGCGCATGGGCGTGCGGCGAGCGCACGACCATCGCGTGAAGCGGGTTCGCCGGTGCGACATCAGCGACGTATCGCCCCGCCCCGCGCAGGAGCGGGTCATCCTCCTTGCGTGTCAGCGGTTGGCCGAAACCGAATTTCATCGCCATTTGCAGTATTCAGATATCAAGATTTTAGTTTTGTCGCGGGCTGCTGTTGCTCGCGGCGGGCCGATAGATGCAGCGCGATCCAGCGTGAGACCACGTAAAACACCGGAGTAAAAATCAGGCCGAAAGTGGTGACGCCGATCATGCCGGAGAATACCGCAGTACCCAACGTCTGCCGCAATTCTGAGCCGGCGCCGACCGCCCAAACCAGAGGCGTGACGCCGAGAATAAAGGCGAAAGATGTCATCAAGATGGGCCGCAACCGCCGGTGCGCCGCCTCGACGGCAGCGTCGAAACGATTGCGGCCCCCGTCCTCGAGTTGTTTGGCGAATTCGACGATCAGAATCGCGTTCTTGGCCGCCAGGCCGATCAAGACGACGAAACCGACCTGAGTGAGGATATTGTTGTCCTGTCCGCGCAATACGACGCCGACGATAGACGCGATCAGGCACATGGGCACGATCATGATGACGGCAAGTGGCAACGTCAGGCTTTCAAATTGCGCCGCCAACACGAGGAAAACGAACACCACCGCCAGTACGAAGGCAAAGGTCGCCGTGTTGCCCGCACGGATCTGCTGGAAGGCGAGCGTCGTCCATTCATAAGACAAGCCTTGGGGCAGGGTCTGCGCCGCGAGCTGCTCCATGATCTTGATTGCCTGGCCCTGGCTATAGCCGGGCGCCGCGGCGCCATCGAGTTCAGCCGCCGGATAAAGATTATAGCGCGGGACGCGGTAGGGCGCGGTGATCGTGCGCACGGTGGTGAAAGCTCCGAGCGGCACCGTTTCGCCAATGTTATTGCGCACGCGGATTTTCAGAACGTCTTCGGTACTGCTGCGGTCCTCGCTCTGCGCCTGCGCTATCACACGGTAGGTGCGACCGAATAAGTTGAAGTCGTTGACATAGGCCGATCCGAGATAGATCTGCAGCGCGGCGAATACATCCGGCACGTTGATGCCCAGCAGCTGTGCCTTGGTGCGATCAATGTCGAGATAAAGCTGCGGCGTCGAATTTTCGAACAACGAGAACACCTGCTGGAGTCCGGGCGTCTGCGCAGCCTTTCCCATCATTGCGTAGACTGCGGCCTGCAACGCCTGCGAGCCATAGCCGGCACGATCCTCAACCATCATGCGGAAACCGCCGGCATTGCCGATGCCTGAGACGGAAGGCGGCGCAACGACAAAAAGCAGGCCATCGTGGATCACCGACAACCGCTGGAACAATTGCCCCTGGATCGCAGCGGCCGACTGACGCGGATCTTCCGCCCGTTTCTCGAACGGATCCAGGGTCACGAAAATGGCGCCGGAATTGGGCGCATTGGTGAAGGTGGCGCCGGAAAAGCCGACAATGTTCACGGCATGCGCAATTCCGGGCACCGACAAGGCGATCTCGACCGCCTTTCGGTTGACTTCATCCGTGCGCGCGAGCGAAGCCGCGGGCGGGAGCTGTGTGATGATGATCAGATAACCGCGGTCGAGTTGCGGAATGAATCCAACCGGCGTCTTGCGGAATTCGTTCAGACCAAAGGCGATGACGCCGGCGTAGACCACCAGCATCAACACCGCGATGCGCACGAGCTTCGCTGAAAGCCTGCCATACCCGCGCGTCAGCATATCGAAATAGTGGTTGAATACCCTGAAGAATCCGCGGATCGGTTTGCTCCACCAATGCCCATCTCCGATTTCTTGATGTGGCTTGAGCAACAGCGCGCAGAGTGCCGGTGACAACGTCAATGACACAATGAGCGAGATGATGGTGGCGCCCGCGATGGTGAGCGCGAATTGCCGGTAGAACTGGCCGGAAATGCCCGTGATGAAGGCGGATGGGATAAAAACGGACGAGAGCACCAGTGCGATGGCGATCAGCGCGGCGCCAACTTCGTCCATGCTCTTGACCGCAGCGTCGTGCGGACTAAGGCCCGCCTCGATATTGCGCTCGACGTTCTCTACCACGACGATGGCGTCATCGACCACTATGCCGATCGCCAGCACGAGCCCGAACAACGACAGGTTGTTCAGCGTGAAGCCGAACAGCGCCATGAAGAAGAACGTGCCGATGAGCGATACCGGTATAGCCACGATCGGTATGATGGCCGCGCGCCAGGTCTGCAGGAACAGGATGACGACCAGCACGACGAGGATGATCGCCTCGCCTATTGTGGACTCCACCGCCTCGACCGATTGCTGAATGAACTGCGTCGGATTGTAGATGATGTCGTATTTCAGGCCTGGCGGAAAACGCTTGGCCAGTTCGTCCATTGTGTTCTTGATGGTAGTGGCCGTCGAGAGCGCATTCGACCCGGGCCGCTGGAAGATGCCGATGGCGATTGCCGGATCGCGATCGAGATAGGAATTGGTGGAATAGTCCTGCGCCGCAAGCTCGATTGTTGCAATATCCCTCATCCGCACGACGGCGTTGGCCGTCTGCTTGATGACGATGTTGCCGAATTCTTCCGTGCTGGTCAGCCGGCCCAGTGTCTGCACGGAAATCTGGAACGCGCCAGGCCTTTCCGTCGGTGGCTGATCGAGGACACCGGAGGCAACCTGGACGTTCTGCCCCGCCAACCCGGTGACCACGTCGTTCGCAGTGAGTCCGACCGATTGCAGCCGATCGGGATCGAGCCACGCGCGCATTGCGTAGTCGCGAGCACCGAACACGATCAGCGACCCGACACCGTCGACGCGGGTCAGCGTGTCCGTGATCTCGATCGTGGCGTAGTTGGAAATAAACAGGGTGTCACGAGACTTGTCCGGCGAATAGAGGTGCACAACCATCATCAGGTCGGGCGAGCTTTTGTTGACGGTGACGCCGATGTTGCGCACATCCACCGGCAGGCGCGGCTGCGCAATGGCGACGCGGTTCTGTACTTGAACCTGCGCGATGTCGAGATTGGTGCCGATATCGAAACTGACCGAAATCGTAAACCGTCCGTCGCCGGTCGAATTCGACGATAGATAGATCATGTTTTCGACGCCATTGATCTGCTGTTCAATCGGCGTCACCACGGTGGCGGCGACGACATCGGCGCTGGCGCCGGGATATTGACCCGAGACGGTGATAGTAGGCGGCGCAATTTCAGGGTATTGCGCAACCGGCAGGCGGGAGAACGCCACGCCGCCGAGGATCACGAAAATGATCGAGACGACGCAGGCGAAGATCGGCCGATCAATGAAGAAGTGCGAAATACGCATGCGCTGACGTCGCCCGCTATTTCGACTGTTGCGGCGGATCTCCCGCCGAGGCTGAGCCCGCAGGCTTGGCGCCCTGCTCCTCAGGCCGCACCTTCTGGCCCGGGCGCGCCTGGATCAGGCCGCTGATCACGATTCGATCGTCGGGCACGATGCCCTCCTTGATGACGCGCAGATTGTCAGAGGTAAGCTGTCCGAGCGTGACATATTTTATCCGCGCTGTGTCCTGCTCATCGATCACGATGACAAATCGGCGCGCCTGCTCCGTGGCGATCGCGGCATCAGGAAGAAGCAGGGCTTCGTAAGATGGCGAGCCCGGCACGCGCACGCGCGCGAACATTCCTGGCGTGAACACGCTGTCGGGATTTGCCAGAACGGCGCGGCCGCGGATCGTGCCGGTCGAGCGGTCGATCACGTTGTCGACGAAGTCCATTTTGCCTTTGTGATCGAAATCGCGCTCGTCGATCAGCTTGAGTGCGATCGGGACGCTGGCGTTGCGGCTGGCGACATCCTGGCCTTTGCTCGCCAGCCGTTCGTAGCGAAGATAGGCAGATTAATCGAAAGTAAATTCGAAATAAATCGGGTCGGTCGACACAATAACGGCTAGCAGGGTCGTATTGCCGCCGGTACCGCCGGTGACGAGATTACCGGGCGAGACGCGCCGGTCGCCAATGCGGCCGTTCACTGGCGCGCGCAATTCGGTGAATTCCAAGTCGAGCTCGGCTTGGCGCACGGCCGCCTCATTATTGCTCACCGAGGCCTTGGCGTTGCGGTAGGCCTGCGCACGCTGTTCGAAGGTCTGGTCGGTGATGGTCTTGTCGCGAACTAGCTGCTGCCCGCGCGTGTAGTCGGATTCGGTGAAGGCCAGATTGGATTGTGCTTGCACTAGATTGGCGCGGGCCTGATCGAGTGTGTTCTGGAACGGCCGCTTGTCGATGGTGAACAGCAGATCGCCCTGCTTGACGAGCTGCCCATCCTTGAAATGCACTTTGTCGAGATAGCCGGACACGCGCGCACGCACTTCGACCGAATTGATCGCTGTGAAACGGCCGACGTACTCATCGAAATCGGTCACAGTGCGCTTGACGGGCTTCGCAACGGTAACTGCCGGCGGAGGCGGCGCCGCTTGCTTCTGACCCTCGCCGCAGCTTGCGACCAAAGTCGAAAGCGCCAAAGCGAATAGGAGCTTTAGTGTGTCACGCATCAAAGAAAATGATGAAAGTAGCCGTGTGGGATTCATGAATTCCTGCGGCGGAAAGTCCAACGGACCGGCCAGTCCCCATAACGTCAGCATTGAGTTATGTCCAACGCGGCTGTTCGGCAATAGGCCGTAGCTTGTTGTTTCAGCGGCTCGATTTGGCACGAAAGGCCGCGACCCAATCACGCCCGAACAAGGCGAGAATGGCTCCGCCATAACCGCCTGTCGCAATTGCTCCAATGATTGCGAGCGCAGCAAGATCACGCGGGCCCTGCCAATCAGCGAGCCCCCGAACAACCGGTCCGTGGCATAGCCACAGCACTACAGTCAGCGCGACGCCAGCACCCGCAAGCCTGATTATCGACTGCTTCAACCGTCCATCATGAGCGGCATGACCGGCGCGCATCGCAAACCAGATAACCAGACCAAGATTGATCCAGGCACCGATCGACGTCGCCAACGCCAGCCCTACTTGCGCGAGTGGACCCATCAGCAGCACCTTAAATGCGATGTTGACCGCCGCCGCGATCAGCGCAGCCTTTACCGGTGTTGCCGTATCGCCACGTGCGAAGAAAGTCGCGACCACACTGCGGATCAGCACGAACGGCAAAAGCCCGAAGGCATAGGCCGTCAGCGTGCGCCCCGCGGCGTCGGCATCGGCAGCGGTGAAGGCGCCCCGCATGAACAAAGCGCGCATGATCAGGTCGGGAATGACGAAAAATGCAGCGACGCACGGAATTGACAGCAACAAGGTAAATTCGATGGCGCGATTCTGCGCCTGCGCGGCGCCGTGGTGATCTCCGCCCGCGATGCGGCGCGACATTTCGGGAAGGATGACGGTCCCGGCGGCGATGCCGATGACACCGATCGGCAACTGATTGAGCCGGTCGGCGTAGTAAAGCGCAGACAACGCGCCGGCCGGAAGGAAACTAGCAATGATCGTGTCGGCGAACAGTGCGAGTTGCACGCCGGCCGAGCCAAGAACCGCCGGGCCGAGCGCACGGAAGAATTGCCGCACGTCGGCGTCGAGTTCGGGCCAGCGGAATTTCGCCAGCACGCCAACAAGACTTGCATCGCCAGCAACCAGCAGGAACTCGAGGATGCCGGCAATCAGAACGCCCCATGCTGCAGCGTGCCCGGCCGTCGGAAAAAAGGCTGCGAATGCAAGCGCGACCATGAGCGACAGGTTGAGTAGAATCGGAGCGGCGGCGGCGGCGGCAAAGCGCTGCAACGCATTAAGGATGCCGCCATAGAGCGTCACCAGCGTGATCAGCAGAAGGTAGGGAAAGGTGATGCGGGTGAGCTCGACCGCGAGCGCAAAGCGTTCGGGGTCGCGCGAAAAACCTGGCGCCAGCACGTCGATCACGCCTGGTGTGAATACCAGCGCAACCGCTAGCAATACGATCTGGCTTGCAAAAAGCAGGGTGAAGATGCGATCCGCGAATAGCCCGGCACGCGCGGCATCGCCGTTTTCGCGGATGCGCGCGTAGGCCGGCACGAAGGCGGCATTGAAGGCCCCTTCGGCGAATATGGCGCGGAAGTGGTTCGGCAGACGCAGCGCAACGAAAAAGGCGTCGGCAACCGGTCCCGCCCCCAGCACCGCCGCCAAAATAATATCGCGAATAAAGCCGCTAATACGCGAGAGCAGCGTGAAACCGCTAACAGTCAGAATACGATCAATCATCGGGACGTCCCTGCTGGCGGGCAAAAACACTGCGCGTCAATGGCCTTAAGGTTTACGCGACGATAGCAATAGTCAGACACGCGGAACTGCCTTAAGACAATTCCGCGCCGGAACAAAGAGCCTCGAGCCAGCCGCCATCCATGCCTTCACCAATCATCCCCATCCTGCTGGCCGGTGGTGCTGGGACTAGGCTTTGGCCGGTGTCGCGCGATGCCCTGCCGAAGCAGTTCCTGCCTTTGGTCGGCAATCGATCGACCTACCAGGAGACCTTGCTGCGCGTGCAGGATCCAATATTCGGCTCGCCGATCGTAATCACTGGCCCGAATTTCCATTTCTTTGCTCGCCGGCAGGCGGAAGAAGTCGGGGTCGAGGCAACCGTCGTGATCGAACCGATGCGACGCGATTCCGGCCCGGCCATCGCAGCGGCGACGGCAATCGCCGCCATGCGCGACCCGCAGGCGGTCGTGCTAGCGCTTGCCGCCGACCACATAATTCTTGACGTCGAAGCATTCTGCGCCACCTGCCTCGCCGGCCGCGCCGCCGCTGAGGCAGGACGGATTGTCACCTTTGGCATCAAACCGACCGAACCGAAGACCAGCTATGGCTATATTCTTCCTGGCGAAGCCATCGGTGGTGGTGGCGTGCATGCGGTTAAAAGCTTTGTCGAAAAGCCGGATCCCACGACTGCCGCCCGTTACGTGCGCGAAGGCTATTTGTGGAACTCCGGCAACTTCCTTTTCCGCGCCGACGTATTGCTATCCGAGCTCGATCGGCTGGAACCAGAGATGGCCACCGCGGTCAAAGCGGCCGTTGCGAATGCCAGCAACGATCTTGGATTCCTTCGCCTGCAGCCGGAGGCCTTCGCGCGCGCACCGCAAAAATCTATCGATTATGCAGTGATGGAAAAAACCGATCGGGCCGCGGTCGTGGCGGGACAATACCGCTGGTCAGATATCGGCAGTTGGGACGCGTTGTTTGACATCACCCCGCGCGATTCCGCCGGCAATGTGCTGCAAGGTCCGGTCGTGACCATGGACACCAGTGATTGTGTGATTCATACCGACCAGCGCCTGACCACCGTGGTTGGTGTCAAAGACCTGGTGGTTGTGAGCACCTCCGATGCCGTGATGGTGGTGCCCCGCGCACGCGCACAAGACGTGCGCCAACTGGTCGACAGACTCAAGGCAGCAAAAAGGCCGGAGGCGACCGACCATAAGCGGGTCCACCGGCCTTGGGGCTACTATGAGTCGATCGACATGGGCGAGCGCTTTCAGGTCAAGCGCATCGTCGTCATTCCAGGCGGCATACTGTCATTGCAAAAACACCGTCACCGCGCCGAACATTGGGTCGTTGTGCGCGGCGCGGCCGAGGTCACCATCGGTGACCAAGTCCGCGCAGTGCATGAAAACGAGTCGGTATACATCCCCATCGGCAGCGTGCACCGGATGGCAAACAAGGGAAAGATCCCGCTCGAATTGATCGAGGTACAGACTGGCAGCTACTTCGGCGAGGACGACATCGAGCGGTTAGAGGACGTTTACAAGCGCAGCTGAGTTGGTGCCCCTCTTAGGCCGCTGCCGATATTCAATTTGGAGGCAGTCACGGCTCACTGCTTAAGCGCACGCCGCGTCACGTCGATGATGCGGTCTTGCGTCGCGGCGTCGAGGTAGGCGTGCATCGGCAGGCTTATGACTTCGGACGCGAGGCGCTCACTCACGGTAACGCCGCCCTTTCCGACCGGAAAATGTTTATAAGCTTGCTGGCGATGCAGCGGGATCGGGTAATAGATAGCGGTCGGAATCCCCTCTGCTTTTAGCGCTGATGCGAGCGTGTCGCGGCGGCCACCGGCGACCCGAATGGTGTATTGCGCCCAAACTGAAGTGGAACCCGCAGGTACGGCCGGGACAATGACGACATCACCGAGCCCCTCGCTGTAGCGCCGCGCGATTCTGTTGCGGGCGTCGATTTCCTCCGGAAATATCTTCAGTTTCTCACTCAGGATCGCCGCCTGGATGGTATCGAGACGCGAGGCGAGCCCGATACGAATATTAACATATTTGTCGCTACCATGCCCGTGGACGCGCAGGCTTCGCAGTGCATCTGCGAGCCCGTGGTCGTCGGTCATCACCGCGCCGCCGTCGCCATAGCAACCGAGTGGCTTGGCGGGGAAGAAACTGGTCGCGGTAGCCTGGCCGAAGGTGCCAAGTCTGCGGTTGTCGTAGATTGCACCAAATCCCTGCGCGGCATCATCCACAACGACCAGGTCTTCCGTCTTTGCTGCGGCCAAGACAGCGCCATGGTCTGCCGGCAGGCCGAACAAATCGACGGGAATGATCGCTCTCGGTTTTAATCCAGCTTCCTTTGCAGTCGCTACAGCGCCTGCAATGCCATTGGCATCGATATTGAACGTCGTCGCGTCAATATCGAGGAACACCGGCGTTGCGCCGACCAAAGCCGCCACTTCCGCGGTCGCACAAAAGGTAAATGACGGACACAGCACCGCATCACCGGGCCCGATCCCTAGCGCGCGCAATGCGAGCACAAGCGCATCGGTACCGCTTGCGCAAGTGACGACATGCCGCGCACCACAGAATGCAGCGAGTTCCGCCTCGAAGGTGCGTACCTCCGGTCCCAGGATAAATTGGCAATGGTTCAAAACGCGGGCGACCGCCGCATCGATCGCGGGCCCGAGCCGACGGCGCTGGGCGGCGACGTCGATGAACGGGATAGGCGGCGGGTTGGTGCGCAAATTCATCGAACGCCCGTAACTGACGCCGTCCGTCAGCCAACGACGGCGCGCGGGCCTTTTCGTTGCGCGGGCGCCACAACGGTCGGGCGCTTGGCAAGGCACCGCGTCGCGATTTCAAGGCTCGCCACAGCTTCCTCGCCGGTTACTGCCGGAGTGGCCCCCGAGCGCACGGCACGCAGGAAGGCGAGCAACTCCGAGCGAAGCGGCTCGGCGTGGCCGACGGACAGATGCCGCATGGAATAGCTGCCGTCCGGCTGGAAGCCGAAGCATTCTGTCACCTGGCGCGTCAGCAGATCACCCATGACGTATTTGCCGCGCGTGGCGACAGTGACATTGCGTGCCTTGAACGGCGTCAGCCAATTGGTGTTGATGTGTGCGAGAACGCCCGAGGCAGTACGGAATTGCAAAAGAGCTATGTCTTCGCGCTCGGCGACCGCACTGGAAAGCTGTGGCTGCACTTCGATGATGTCAGAATCGGTGAACCAGCGGATCAGGTCGATATCGTGAACGGCGAGGTCGATCACCACGCCGACATTCGACATGCGCGGCGGGAACGGCCCGACGCGGGTAATGGCGATCGAGAGGATATCTTCACCGCGAATCGCTTCCTTGATCGCTTCGACGGCGGGGTTGAAGCGCTCGACGTGACCCACCATCAGCGTCACGCCCGCGCGGCGCGCCGCGTTAATGATCTCTCGTCCCTCTTCGATCGAAGACGCGATCGGCTTTTCCACCATCACGTGGATGCCACGCGCAATGCAGCTGAGTGCGATATCGCGATGGAGGTGAGTAGGAGCGGCAATGGTGATCGCGTCAACGTCACGCTCGAGCAGTTCACCAACATCATCGACGGCAATGCAGCCCAACGTACGTGCGACGAAGTCAGCCTGCTTGCGGTCCGGATCGGCAACACCGACTAATTCAGTGCCGGGCAATCCAGCGAACACACGGGCATGATTGCTGCCCATGACACCAACGCCAACAACAGCGACACGCAAAGGATGCTCCGCGCTTGCGACTGCAGCCTGCATCATGTCTTGATGGTATCCCCACGCCCCGGCGCACAAGCCTCGCATCCCCTAGCATGGGATCGCGCGGCTGGCGACTACTCCCCGAAAGCCAGGTGAACACGTTTTGATTCAAAGCGTTACAACAGTCAAAAAAACAGGATTGAGCCGTGCCAGCCTTGATTATTCGGCGGCTCGCGAAGCGGGAACCGCAAGCCGTAAGCCCGCTGCAACCGCATCATCGCGGAAAGATTTCACCGCCGCGAGCGAGAGTTCAGCCGCCGTCTGAGTGGCGAGCGTAGGAAGCTTTTTAAGCACGTCCGCGGGGGCTGTGATGATGTGGCAACGCATCGCGTTCGCCTCCACCACATTGAAAACTTCACGCGTGGAGGCCCAAATGACCTCGACATTCCGGGTCTTGCGTGCGCGGATGATGGCATCCTGCATGACCGGCCGGTAGTCGATGCCGAAATCGGCCAAACGCCCGGCGAATACCGACACGCATGCGGGCGCACCGCCCTCCAATGCCTCAATGGCGCGGGCAACCTGTTCACCCGTGAAGATCGCGGTCATGTTGATTCTGACGCCGTCGCGCGCAAGCGCGCGGACCGCTTCGAACAGTGGCTCACCGCGTGTGTTCGTCACCGGCAATTTCACGTAGATGTTTTTTCCCCATCCTGCAATGACGCGCGCCTGCGCGACCATTTCAGGCAGGTCATCGGAAAACACCTCGAACGATATGTGCCGATCCGGCACCGCAGTGACGAGTTCGCGCGCATAACCTGCGTAGTCACTCACGCCCGCCTTCTTGAGCAGCGAAGGATTGGTGGTGAAGCCCGCGATCCACGGCTGCTTGGCCATCTCAACAATCTGGGCCTTGTCGGCACCATCCGTGAACAATTTGATCTTTAATTGTGCCAGCGTTGGAACGGTCATGGTCTGCTAATCCTGCGGTCGCGTGCGCAATGATACCAATATAAGACGATTGCTTAACCCGATCCAAGTTGGTCTGCCGCGCACGCCTTTGCTATCGCTCACGCATTTGTCGGCCTTGGTCAAGAAAATCCTCGTAGGCCGCTCGCAAACCTTCGCGTAACGGCGTCTTGGCAGTCCAGCCCAGCGCAGAAAGCTTAGAAACGTTGAGTAACTTGCGTGGTGGGCCATCGGGGCGGCTGGTATCGAACACAAGTTTCCCACGATAGCCGACGATTTCAGCCACGAGTTGAGCAAATTCCCCAATGCTGACCTCTTCACCGGTACCAATATTTAGAAAACCCTCGTCCGAATAATGCTTCATGACGAAGATGCAGGCATCGGCAAGGTCGTCCGCTGCCAGAAATTCACGCTTGGGCTTGCCGGTGCCCCATACGACGACCTTTTCTGCACCTTGCATCTTGGCTTCATGAAATCGCCGAATGAGCGCAGCGGGAACATGGCTATTTTTCGGATGATAGTTATCGCGCGGGCCATAAAGATTGGTCGGCATCACAGAGATGAAGTCGACGCCGAATTGTCGGCGATAGGCCTGCGCCAACTTGATGCCGGCAATTTTGGCAACCGCGTACCATTCATTGGTCGGCTCGAGCGAGCCAGTCAACAACAGGTCTTCAGTCATCGGCTGCGGTGCGTTGCGCGGAAAAACGCATGACGACCCGAAGAACATCAATTTCTTTACGTTCGCAGTTACGGCCGCACGCATCACGTTGAGAGCAATGGCAAGATTGTCGGCGAGAAAATCAACCGGAAAAGTATCATTGGCGTAGATGCCGCCAACACGGCCAGCCACCAGGAAGATTGCGTCCGGCCGGGCGTGCATGATCCAGTTTTCAGTTGCCTCCTGCTTTGCCAGATCGAGCGCCCCATGTTGCGCGGTGAGAATCTCACAGCCTTCGGATGCCAAGCGACGCACGATGGCAGAGCCGGCCAATCCGGTATGGCCCGCGACGTAGACGCGTTTGCCACACAGATCGAAGAGAAGCGGTGGCGCCACTTCAGTCATGCCGGTTATTGCGCTTGATTTCGCCGCGCAGCGCCTTGCGATCTTCTTCAACCATCTCGTTCACCAGAGCATCAAAATTTACCCGGTGTCTCCAGCCGAGTTTGGCATGTGCTTTCGATGCATCGCCGATCAGAACATCCACTTCGGTCGGCCGGAAATAGCGAGCATCGACTTTGACGAGCTCCTTGCCGCTTGGTTCGTCGATCCCGGTCTCGTGCTTTCCTTCGCCCCGCCACTTGATCCGGCGGCCAGTCACGGCAAAGGCGCATTCAACGAACTCGCGCACCGTGTGGCTATCGCCAGTCGCCAGTACATAGTCGTCTGGCTTCTCCTGCTGCAAGATCATCCACATGCCTTCAACGTAGTCGCGGGCGTGACCCCAATCGCGCCGAGCATTGAGATTGCCGATGAAGAGCTGCGTCTGCAGACCAGCTTCGATTGCGGCGACGCCCCGGGATATCTTGCGTGTAACGAACGTTTCGCCGCGGATGGGACTTTCGTGATTGAACAAAATTCCGTTTGAAGCATGAATGCCATAAGCCTCGCGGTAGTTAACGGTGATCCAATAGGCATAAAGCTTGGCGGCGCCATAAGGACTGCGCGGGGCAAACGGTGTCGCTTCATTTTGCGGGCTATGCGACGTGTTACCGTAAAGCTCTGAAGTCGACGCCTGATAGAAGCGGACGTGCTTTTCAAGTTTCAATATTCTGATCGCCTCCAACAGGCGCAGCGTCCCCAACGCATCAGCATTGGCGGTGTATTCCGGCGTCTCAAAGCTCACCTGGACGTGGCTTTGTGCGGCAAGATTGTAGATTTCTGTCGGTTGCGATTCCTGGACGAGACGAATCAGATTGGTTGCGTCGGTCATGTCACCGTAATGCAGGAGGAATTTGACGTTTTCGATGTGGGGGTCGACGTACAGGTGGTCGACTCGCTGGGTATTCAGCGAGGACGACCGCCGTTTGACGCCATGAACGACGTAGCCTTTTCTTAGCAATAGCTCGGCGAGATAGGCACCATCTTGGCCGGTTGCGCCCGTGATCAATGCAACTTTGTTCCCCATGGATAAGCGCCCTGTCTATTGCTTGCCGCGTGAGCTACAGGCGATGATAGGATCGATACCAATCGATGAATCGCGAAATTCCGTCGGCAATCGGCGTTGCCGGCTTAAAATCAACAGCGCGCATCAAATCATCAATATTGGCGTAAGTCGCCGGGACGTCCCCGGGCTGCATGGGTAATAATTCACGCTTTGCTTTTTTGCCAATGACTTCTTCGAGGAGCCGCACAACTTCGAGAAGCTCAACCGGCTTGTTGCTGCCGATATTGTAGACTTTCCACGGCGCACTGCTCGAACCGGGGTCCGGCGACGCGTTCGAAAAGTTTGCATTTCCCGAGGGTGGCCGGTCGACCAGACGCACCACCGACTCCACCACATCATCAATATAGGTGAAGTCGCGTCGCATACTGCCGTCGTTGAATAGTTTGATCGGTTCGCCGGCAAGAATGGCCTTTGCGAAAATCCACATCGCCATGTCCGGGCGGCCCCATGGCCCGTACACGGTGAAAAACCGCAAGCCGGTCATGGGGAGCCCGAACAGATGCGCATAGGCGTGCGACATCAACTCATTCGCCTTCTTCGAGGCGCCATAGAGGCTTAAGGGGTGATCGACATTGTCCTGCACCGAGAACGGCATTCTCGTGTTGGAACCATAAACCGACGAAGACGACGCATACAGCAAATGCCGGCAGCTATTGTGGCGGCAACCTTCAAGAATACTAGTGAATCCGATCAGATTGGCGTCCACGTATGCGAATGGATCGATGAGCGAATACCGGACGCCAGCTTGCGCCGCGAGATGAACCACGTAAGGGAAGTGGTGTTCTTTGAACAAGCTTGCCATCCCGTCACGATCGGCAAGGTCAAGCTTGGCAAAGCGAAAACGACTCGATTTGGCGAGCTCCGAACGTCGCGCTTCTTTTAGCGTCGGGTCATAATAGGAATTCATGTTGTCGAGCCCGACAATGTCGCGGCCATTGTGCAAAAGATGCTTTGTGACATGGAAGCCGATGAAGCCAGCCGCTCCAGTGACGAGGATAGGGCCGTCAGCCATCTTTGCCACACCGCGCCAGAGAGTTCGCTTCTAGAGCCGCCACAAATCGATTCCCTCGGGTTTTTTCGTACGATCGAGCTTCGCCTTCACATCTAACACAATCCCCTGCCCTTTCTTGAGCAGTTTGGCGACCATCGGCCAGCTGCCTGTCACATAGTCTTTATGGGCGACAGCAAAGATGATCGCATCCGCCGGCTGCAACGATTCGAGAGGCATCAACTCGATCCCGCACTCGTGAACGGTTTCCTCCGCCGAAGCGATCGGATCGGTCACCTGAACACGAACGCCCACGCGCTGAAGTTCGCGCGCGATGTCGACCACTTTCGAATTGCGTATATCGGGAACATTCTCTTTGAACGTCATGCCGAGTATGGTCACCATTGGATTGCTACGTCCACTCTGCAACAGGGCACGCATGCATTCTCGCGCTACACGCTCGCCCATGCTGTCGTTAATTCGACGTCCGGCAAGAATGATTTCCGGATGATATCCGGATTTCTCCGCGCGAAACGTCAGGTAGTATGGATCAACCCCAATGCAGTGGCCGCCGACAAGCCCCGGCTGGAAATTCAGAAAATTCCATTTAGTCGAGGCAGCGGCAAGGACGTCTCCGGTGTCGATACCGAGCTGATGAAAAATGGCCGAAAGTTCATTCATGAACGCGATATTAAGATCGCGCTGCGTATTTTCGATGACCTTGGCTGCCTCAGCGACCTTAATCGATGGCGCGCGGTGGATGCCTGCCTTCACGACCGAGCCGTAGACATCAGCAACAATATCGAGCGTGCGCGCGTCCTGCGCAGATACAACTTTGATGATGGCTTCGAAGCGGTGTTCCTTGTCGCCCGGATTAATCCGCTCAGGCGAATAACCGACCGAGAAATCACGCCCGCCCACAAGTCCCGACTTCTTTTGCAGCACTGGCAGGCATTCTTCCTCGATCGTTCCGGGATACACGGTTGATTCGTAAACGACGATGTCGCCGCGCTTGAGCACATTGCCCACAGTATCGGAGGCCAACAGGACGGCGCCGAGATCCGGTCGCCGCGCGCCATCGATCGGTGTCGGCACGGTCACGATGTAAAAATCCGCCTCGGCAAGGCGTGCGGGCTCATGTTCGAGACGCAGCGTTGCCTGCTTGAGGTGTACGGGTTCAACCTCGAGCGTCCGGTCGTGCCCCGCGCGCAGTTCATCCACACGTTTGCGATCGATATCAAAACCGATCACCGACGCGCCCGAGCGCGCAAACGCAACCGCGACTGGCAAGCCAACATAACCAAGGCCGATAACGGCAATTTTTCGGGTGTGCTTCAATTCATCCCCTGCGCAACGGCGCCTGTGTCAATAAACCCATTCCCGCGGACTCTGTATGCGGTGGATCGATCACTTGCGCCACCGGTATTCCTCTGTCGGCAACGATACCGAGGTACAGATTGAGATAGCGTCGGACACAAGACTCCAATGTGAACAGATGTTCTACGCGCTGTCGTGCTGCAGTCCCGATACGCGCCCGCAAGCCGACATCCTCATAAAACGCGGAGACGGCCGCGCCAAGAACTGACGGATCGGCGACCGGCACCAAGCGCCCGCTCTCCCCGTCCACGATGGCATCGCTGTTACCGCCAACCCGAGTGGCAATGACCGGCAGGGCTTGCGCCATCTTCTCGATAAGGCTGTTGGAAAAGCCCTCCTGGTGCGAGGGCAGCACGCCAAGATCGGCCGCAGCGAGCAAAGCTTGCGAATCGGACCGCTCGCCTAGCCAAAGAATATTCGGGCTGATGCCAAGCATCTCGGCGCGTCGTTGCAGGTCTCGGCCGATGCCTTGGTCCCCACCTATCAAAATTAGGCGCCATGGCCCACGCAATCGCTCGCGCGCGTTGGCTAACGCGGCGAACAGGTCGGCATGGCCTTTGTACGGAATCAGGTTAGCAATCACTGCAATGACGAAAGCATCCTCAGAAATCCCGAGTTCGCGTCGGCGCGCCGCACGCGCCTGCAGGTCGGGCAGCGGCAATAGTTCAACACCATTGTGGATGATACCGACCTTTTGGGGATTGCGGCATTCCTGGATGAGCTGGGCCGCGACCGCACTGGAATTGCCGATCAGGGCCTTCACTGAATGATGCAGGCATCGCTCCACCCGCGCAAGCAGCGGATGATTACGTTGATAGTTCGCAAGCGAGCGGCGGCTCATGATCTTGGTCATCCCACCGAGACCCGCCGCTGCAAGTGATCCGACGAGATACGGCTCGGGCAAAAAGAAGTGCAGGACTTGGGGTTTCAAGCGACGAATCTCGCGGCGCAGTGCGCATGCAACACGCAGACTGCGCATTGGGCGCGCGCCGGCGATTTCGGCCCCGAGCACTGGGACACCCGAAGCAACTAAGTCCGGCTCAAGACTGCCACCACGCGCGATCGTGAAAAGTGAAACGTCCAGACCGGCGCGTCGCAGCAGCGGCAGAACGCGGGCCAAATGAACCTCCGCGCCGGCGGCGTCGAGCCGCGGCGCCACGACTAAAACGCGTGGGCCCATCGTTTAAGCCGTTCGGACGCCAGCCGAGATAGGCTGGCCGACCTTTTCTGCGGTGGCGCCACGCGTCCAGCGACGGCGCCAAGCTTCAAACATAAGGATTGTCCATAGCGCATAGGCCCAATTGCGGCCACCGTCGACGTGGTCCAACCAGAGCTGCCGCACGGCATGAACATCCAAGAAGCCGCCGCCAAGTCGTTGGGGATCGAGCAGGTCCTCGGCCCACTCCCGCAATGGTTCGCGCAACCAGTTGGCTAACGGAACACCGAATCCCATCTTTGGTCGCTCGACAAGCTCCCGCGGCATGTAGCGATCGAGCACCCGGCGCAGCAGCCATTTGCTCTCGCCGGGGCGCACCCGAAGGTGCCGCGGCAGCCTCCAGGCGAACTCGACTACGCGGTGATCAAGCAAGGGTGGCCGTACTTCGAGCGATACCGCCATCGACGCGCGATCGACCTTCTGTAAAATGTCGTCGGGCAAATATGTTGTCGTGTCGAATAGTTGCATGCGCTCAAGGGCGTTATCGCGCCCTGTTTGACCATCCCAGCGCAACGCGATCGGGTGTTCGGTCAGGCCGCGGGTAAGCGCCGCGGGATCAGGACACTGGCTGACCAGGCGCAGATAAACCGCATCGCCCTCCAGCAGCATGACCTCGGCGAGCTTCTTGAGCTTGTCTGCCGGCTGCGCCGCGCGCAGCTTCCGCGGCGCCATTTGTGCCAATACCTCGGCCACAGACGGTGGAATCGCATTTAGCAAGGCTGCCGCGCCATGTCGCAACGGCAGAGGCAACCGAGCGAGCCGGGCCAACGGGCCGTCTGCCAGACTATAGCGATTATACCCACCGAACAGTTCGTCGCCGCCGTCGCCGGACAAAGCCACCGTGACATGCGCGCGCGTCAACTTGGAGATAGCGTGGGTCGGAATCTGCGACGAGTCGGCAAACGGCTCATCATAGATGTCCGCAAGTTGCGGCACGACACGCAAAGCGTCGGCTGCCGTTACCGTCAGCTCCTCGTGAATCGTGCCGAGATGATCCGCAACCGCCCTGGCGTGAATCGATTCGTCATAGCCGAAATCGGGAAAGCCGATCGAGAACGTTCGTACCGGCCCCTTCCCGGCCGCCACCATCAGAGCGACGACAGTCGATGAATCGATGCCGCCCGACAGGAAAGCGCCGAGCGGCACGTCCGAGATCATTTGTGCAGAAACGGCGTCGGACAAAAGATCATTTAATGCCGCTTCAGCGTCAGTGTCCGACCTCGTCCAGGGGTTCGCCAATCCGGTCGCGGCAACTTCGGAAATTGACCAGTATTGCCGGCGCGTAATTCCGCGGTGGCCGTCAATCGAAACGATTTCGCCCGGTTTGAGTTTCTCCACGCCGCGGAAAATCGAAAACGGCGTCGGCACATAGCCAAATCGAAGGAAGCTCGCGACGGATGCCGGGTCGATGTCCAGGCTCATTCCGGCGGCGACGAGAGCCTTGAGCTCGGAAGCGAACCAAACGCCGCGTTCGATTGCCGCAAAGAAAAGCGGCTTGATGCCGAGCCGGTCGCGGATCAGATGCAGTGTCCGGGTCTCACGATCCCACAGTGCGATAGCAAACATGCCGTTGAGGTCGGCGAGTGTCCGGTTCACATAGACGGTCATTGATCGGAAGGGGCCGCCCGGGATGTTGTTCGGGTCGGCCTGGGCCGGAGTCACCTTCTGCACCTGGTACCAGAAGCACCGCTGCGCCGGC
>JBARNC010000225.1:0-5761 GCA_049802775.1 Pseudolabrys sp.
ATGCCAAGCCCAACGGCCAGCGGCAGGTCGCCCTTCGAGGTTTCCAGCGCGATCGCCGTGGTCATCGTGCGGGTGAAGCCGTCGATATTGCCGCCGACGATGATGATGGCGCCGACTTCCGCGGCGGCACGGCCGAATCCTGCGAGCAATGCAGTGACCAGACTGAAGCGCGCGTCCCAGATCAACGTCGCCACGCGGCGCGTCGGCCCGACATTCATAGCTGTGAGTTCATCGCTATATTCAACCCATAAGTCTTCGATCGTCTGACGCGTGAGCGCGGCGATGATTGGTGCAACCAGCACAGTCTGCGCGATCACCATCGCCTGCGGGGTGAACAGCAAGCCCCAGGATCCGAGCGGTCCGGAACGCGACAGCAACAGGAATATCGCCAGCCCCACCACCACCGGTGGCAAACCCATCAGTGCATTGAGAATAACGATCAGCACCTCGCGGCCGGGAAAGCGCGTAAGAGCCAAAAGCGCGCCGACGGGCACGGCGACCAGAGCCGCGAACAGCACTGCGCTGAGGCTCACCAGTAGCGACAGTCGCACGATGGCGAACAGGCCAGGATCCCCGGTCAGCACAAGGTGAAGCGCGGATACGTCACCGGTCATTGGATGTTCCGGATTGGTCTAAGGGGTGGGGCAGAAAGTGATGCCCGACAGCTCCCGGCCCAGCTTGCCGGCCGGGGCATTTATCGTCTAGCCATTTTGCGCACTCAATCCAATTTTGGTCAATAATAGAAAATAAAACATAGATATGCTTATTGGATCATAAGTCTTGCGATTTGGGCTAGGGTCGCCAAGCGGATTGTCTGGCGCAGGGCCGTGTTTAATGTGCCCGCCGCCTGCAGCCCCGAGGCCAACTTCCCGCGCAAGGAGATCCCGGCTTGGCCGCTTTTCTGGATAGCCGCTGACTTTCTAGCCGCCGATCGAGAAGAGTGGACGAGTGGCTCAAACGTAAGAGCACGCATTGCGCGCTTTGATGTAAAAGACGTGGCCCTTTGCAAGGGTTCGAACAGGAGGGGTGGCCGAGTGGCTGAAGGCGCACGCTTGGAAAGCGTGTTTACGGGAAACCGTAACGTGGGTTCGAATCCCACTCCCTCCGCCAGGCCATAAGATATTGGCCTGGCTCCTAATTTGTTCTTCGCCGAGACACGAATTGGCCCAATATTTTCGGGTCTTTTCGTTGGCGTGTCGATGCGGCAAGTCGAGCGGAGACGATTTAGTCCACGTTTGCACGCCGCAGGTACGCTGTTGTCTCGGCCCAAGAATTAGGTGGTACGGGCGTCTCCCACGTCCTCGCCGAATTTGTGCTGGGGCAGATGAACGCAAAAGAGAGAAATGGCCGGAACCCGAGACTTTGCCGCTGGGCGAGTACGAAGAACGCGGTTGTGGGCGCCAATGTTCAGGCCATTAGTGGATGGCGAGTGCGTCTCGGAGTTCATGGGCCTCTTCCCGCGTAACGCGTAGTCGCGTCGCCAGCGCCTAAATGCCTCCGGATGGACCTCTGTCCAGTAGCGCGTCATCGGTCTCGGAAAGTGGACAGGGTCGAGCTACCCACGAGCCGGGACCGGGGGGCACCATCACTACGTCAGGATCTAATTTGCGGTAGGGACAACTGAGATAAAATCATGGCCAGCCAGATCGCTGTCGAACGAGAGAATAACGGTCACGAGCGAGCAGCACCAAATGCGAAGCACTTCGGGTTTCCAGTCGGACAGCATGATGCTTCCGACAGTCGCCAGCGTCATGGATGAAGCATCGCAAGCTCGCGCGGATGCCAATTCAGCTGTGATTGTGGGCAGGGTTGTTGAATACCGGGTTCCGAAAACCCGGCCATGAAGGATTCGGTGCCCAACTCAGCCGATCTGTCAGTTCTGTGCCCTTAAGTCGCGAAGGGCTACGCCGATTTTAGTGCTGGAAAGCAAACGGTAGTCTCAAAGGAGTACCTGCACGCCTCGCATTTCCAGGCGTGCCGCACGCGGCGGTCATCAACGTGTTCTGTCCATTCCGGCGCGAACAGTGCCTCGCCGCATTGGGCACATTCGACTACCGGGAATGAGCGCGCATATTTGGTGGCATCCCTTGGGTACATAGAGCGTTCCTCACTAAAAATTTTTCGCCGCATTGGGTGCGCGGCGGTTTGTGGTTTCATTAGCAGCCAAATTTCGAGTTCGCAATTCCAAAAAGAAATAAAGCTTTCGATAAATTGCGCCACCCGCATTTTCTATTAACTATGTCAGTTGCGAATCGAATTCGGAACGCAACCCAGGTCCAGATGTCCCAATCCCCGCCTGGACGCCACGCCTCCCAGCGCGGCCCAGTCGCGTGATTTCAGGTGCGCGTGACGCGCCGCAGGAATTCGCCGACACGGTCGACCTCGGTGCCCATGACGTCGACCCAGCCCATCAAACTAACGGCGGCATGTACCATGCCCTTCCAGAGCCGGAACTCGCAATCAATGCCTGCGGCCTTTGCGCGCTCGAACAGGCGCTGAGAATCATTCAGCAGAGGATCAAACTCGCAAGCCGCGAGGTAGAGAGGAGGCAGACCGGCTAAATTCGCCAGCATCGGAACTGCAAACGGATTTTGCCGGGCATCCTGATCCGGCAAATAGTCGTTCCAATACCGTTCCATCTCGGCGGTGCCGAGGAAATAAGCACCGCTGCCAAAGGCGCGTTGGGATGTAGTTTCGAAATCAAGTGAATAGCATCCATACAGCAGTGCTGCACCACGCAGCAAAGGAGTTCCGCTATCTCGTAAGGCAAGACACACTGCAATGGAAAGATTTGCTCCAGCGGAATCTCCGATGACTGCGATACGCCGCGGATCGATGCCGAGGTCCGATCCATTCGACACGGCCCAATGGACAGCCGCTATGCAGTCGTCGAGCGGTGCCGGGAACGGGTGCTCGGGCGCCAAGGCATATTCCAGGCTCAAGCAACGAAGTCCGGACCGATGCGCAATTTGTCTCGCGAATCCGTCGTAAGTATCGAGAGTGCCCATGACCCACCCGCCGCCGTGCAATAGCAAGACGGTCGGAGCTGGCGCAGCAATGCCTGGATCGTACAAACGGACGCGGACGCGTCCGCTCGGTACGTTGATGGTGCGCTCCTCGACCTGCGGCAAGGCTGGGGCGCCAGCGTTCCAATAGAATGACAGTCCGGAGTTGATTCGCCTCAACTCTGCCACCGAGAGCTGGGCGGGCGGTGCCAATCCCTTTAAACCTCCATAGATAAACCGCAGCACCAGCCGCAACTGCGGATCAAGGGGGCGCCAAGCTTCTTCGAATTGTCTAAGGAAAGCTTCGGTGTCCGCATCACCCGGGATTGGACCAGCACCCTGCACCGTGCCAGCGAGCGTGGATATAGCGGCGGCACCCATGGCAAGTCCCTTTATCAGCTCGCGACGCGACGCAGCCAACGGCGTGTCTTCCTCTGAACGCAGGCATATTTAAACAATATTCGGCTTGCATCCAGCCCTTCCACGACCAATCGAAATGACATCGACAAGCTCGCTGCGATGACTGTCAGTGTGTTTTCTTTGCAACGGCGGTCGCGGTCTGCCTAGTCCTTCTGATGGCTACGACCGCCCGCTTGCCACGGGCGCCGTCACACCATCACTCTGCGGGCTCCGCAAGATGTTTTGGATTGAACGCCGCGTGTGCTGTACGACACATGGGCGGATTATTTAGAAAAATCGTTGGCTCGCAATACCACGGGTCGGTCGGCCTGGGCCTTTTCTTCGAAGAACTTACGTGATGCTCGCTCTTCAATTACTTCGCGCAGCCGCATGAACTGATCTACGCGCTGATCTGGCCTCACATCACGCCTACCTTCAAGATCGTCCATCGCCGCAGTACTGATCGCGCACAGAATTACATTGCCCTGATTGAGCATCGTGAACTCAACGACCGACCGATTGAAGTCGTAACCCCGGACTTCGCCTTGCTGCAGTGGCATTGCGAATGCTCCATTTCGGAGGGATTTGACGGTGCTACGTCAATAGGTCGATGTCAGTTTAGCTCCGATGGGACAATTAAGGCTACTGCCGGGTCCCTTCGGTGCCACTAGCTGGCATTCTCTTGAACATCACTCAGCCTGTCTAAAATTGGCCTTTCGGCTTGCCGTTCCTGCAGAGGCTAGCAATTAATGCCAGTACTTAAGCTTATAAGGATAATTGGAACGCGATTTACGCGAAAAAGAAGAAACGATAATTCGAGACTGCTGTGTGTGCCGAAAACCTTATCCGCATTGATTAGCCGAACGAATCACCTAACGTCTGTGGACCATGTTCGTAATGTTTTGCTTCGCTGGATGTCTGCTATTGGGTAGCGCACCGCCGGCAAAAAACGCCGCCGATATCTGGGCAAACAAAAGAGCTTACTGTAGATCGGTGGAGCTGAAATGTCTCTCAAGCAACCGAGCCCTGACCACAGCAAAGCGAACCGTCCTGTGAATGATATGGAAGTACTCAAAGAAACAGACTTCAATTTTCTGGGTCCGAAGAAAGCAGGAAAAGTTCGAGATATCTATGATCAGGGTGACAAGCTCATTTTGATAACGACAGACAGGCATTCATCGTTTGACCGCATCATCGCGCATGTTCCCTGGAAGGGTCAGGTACTCAATCAAGTTAGCGACTGGTGGTTTGATAAGACCAGAGACATTATCGGTAATCACGTGCTCGCAACCCCCGATCCGAATGTGACGGTCGCAAAAAAATTTAGGATGGTACCGGTCGAGGCAGTAATGCGCGGTTATCTCACCGGCGTTACCAACACTTCGATTTGGACACGATATTCGGCGGGGAAGCGCGACTTTGGAGGACTTGTTCTGCCTGACGGGATGAAGAAAAATCAGCGATTGCCGAGTCCAATATTCGACCCAACCACGAAGGAAGATACGCACGACCGTGCGTTAACCCCGAGCGAGATAATAGCCGAGGGCTTCATTACCGCAGAGCTTTTTGAGCGACTAAGGGAAACTGCGCTCGCGATTTTCGCGCGCGGTCAGGAGGTAGCAGCGCGCCAAGGGCTTATTCTTGTGGATACGAAATACGAATTTGGCATGGACGAGAACGATGAGCTTGTACTAATCGACGAAATTCACACGCCTGACTCATCCCGATTTTGGCAGCTTGCGTCCTATGAGGAGCGTTTCAAAAAAGGTGAGGAGCCGCAGTATTTCGATAAAGAGTTCCTGCGTCTATGGTTTAAGGAGCACTGCGATCCGTACAAAGATGAGAAGCTGCCCGATGCACCGACGGAATTGGTAGAAGAACTGTCGCGCCGCTACATTCAGATGTACGAACAGATAACTGGAGAGAAATTCGTGTGCGGCGAAAAGCCGATTGGGCAGCGTATTGAACGTAATCTCAAATGGTATGCCATTTAAAACGAGAACGGTAACGTGCGGCCTGTCCCTTCCGAAAATTCCATCCAGCTGTGTGTACCGAAAACCCCATCCGTATTGATTGGGGAGGGAATCACCTAACGTCAGCGCACAATGATCGCGCTGCTATGTTTTGTCCTGACCGTCTTGGTCTCGCCACTCAAGTCGAAGTGCCGGCTTGAGGCAGAGAACGCATATCAGCTGAGCGGCGGAAGGTGAGAGGTCGCATCCGCTTCACAAACGGCGATCGCTTGGTCTTTATCCAGCTGTATCGATGGTTTCCGTCGGTGCTGAAGGTCATCACGGTCATCCGTCCCGAGACGCTCGTCCGTTGGCATCGGGCCGGCTTTCGTCGGTACTGGCGTT
>JBARNC010000226.1:0-6280 GCA_049802775.1 Pseudolabrys sp.
CAAAAAAGACGTGCGAGCGCTCTACCGGCCCAGGCCAACCGGCACAATAAATCTCCCACCGCCAGGCCTTAGGGGGATTCCCTCGCCTCTTCACGACGAACGAATAGTCGGCTGGGTCAAATTCTTCGCTCATGCACCATAGATGGCGATGGTCGTCTTAATTTTCAAACTGCCGCTACCTCAGGCCAGTTGATATTGGTTAGGCCCCATACGGCCCGGCAGGTCGCTACGATGCTGGGGATAATCAACGACGGCGATGCCAATCAGGTAGTCCGCGAAGTTAAGATAAGCGGCCGCGGTGTGGTGCCGCGTCCTGATTGAACCGATCGGGAGGTTGAACATGGCGAAGAAATCCAAGAAGGCAAAGCGGGATGCCCCAGCGCGCAAGAAGAAGGCGATGAAGAAGGCGATGAAGAAGGCGACGCCGGCGAAGAAGAAAAAGAAAGCGGCGCCAAAGCCCGCGCCCGTTCCACCGTCGCCGCTGCTTAACATTCTGGGCGAAGATCAATAGATCATCGCCGCAGGTGTGCCCTCACGGCAACAATCCAAAAGATTCGTAACAACATTTGCTTCGCCTACTCGACGCCGATTAAAAGTTGTCTCATCATTTTTGATGGCGGGCCCTGCCTGGCCTCGGCAAAGCCTTTGCTGGTTCTCAGATGGGAGACCTGCTGCTCTATGCTTGGACGGCCCGCTGTGCCACAGCGGGCTCCCGAGAAGGCACATAGGGGTCACTTGCGGTGGTTCTAGAACGCCAACGGTGGGCCGATGCTCCCGTGAACGACGGCTTAATCGTTCGGCGGGGCGCCAACGCGGCGAAACCTTAACTGGCTTCGTCACGCGCTGACAGGGAGGCGAGGGTTGCTAACGCGGCCCTCGCTTCTTTTTTTGCGCAAATGCGTCCAGAAAAAATTTGTGGTGGTGTCGCTTCCAAAAACTAGATTCGTGCGTACCGGTGATGCAATCCGCCCAAGATTGCATGTGCGACAATATCTCCGAAGCGCTCGATCGGGCGCCTGTCCGGTGGATCCTTCCCAAGCGAAACATGAGGACGCCACCCATTATAATAGGAGGCGAATTTCGTAAGAATCCGCCGCAGGTCATTCTTCGGATAAGGTCGCGCACCTCTTTGTCGATCTGCGGTCGACCACCGAGAGGGCGGGATTTCCATCGCCAGAATGCTCTGAAGCCTTTGCGATGCCAACGCACGATCGTCTCAGGCCTTAAAATCGTTATGACGTCAAGGATGCGCGGAAAACCGCGATAGAGCCATACGAACAGAGCACGATCAGCCCAGGTCAAATATAGCCGACGTGGCGCGCGCTGCTGCAGGACGTTGAGTTGATGCCGAAGCACCAGGATTTCGGCTTCAAGCCGTCGTCGCGCCTTGAAGCCGTCGCACAGCACGCGGACCAAAAGGAAGGCAATTGCGAACATCCAACAATATGTTCTGATTCGCTGGCGATCGCGAACCCAACGGATGGAGTTTTCGGAACCGACAACCTCTGCGCCGAATCCTGCGAGCCTATTCTCGCTATTACAACGAAATCAGAACGCACAGGTCATTGGATAAAGATTCGCCGGCCTCGCGCTCGGTTCAGTGGACTGGAAATATTAAATCGTATCCAATCCTCGGCGGACTTCATCACCATTACGTACGTACGGATTTAGGTTTTCGGTACACACAGGCCTGGAATGGAGCCGAAAGCGTTGCTGCCAAAATGGCAATGGCACACCGGGCGTGGACCATTCTGCGGTATCCACGTCCTTTCAAACAACCCCGAACCAGTCCGTCGGCTGGTTCGACAGCCCCCGGCCAGTAACAGGTGTTTACAGGCATCACTCTGAATAATGCCCCTCTCACGCAGACGTGTAACTTTGTGTGAAGCCTTCAACCAAATTCGTTCGTATATGGAAGACAAAACAGTCTCCAGGAACATCACCATGAAGTGCACTGTTGTTCTACTCGCCAGCGCCCTCGCCCTTGCGTCGCTTGCGGCGCATGCTGAATCCGCCGTGCCGATTCCGCCGCCCGTGGCCGAAGCTCCGGCGCAAAGTGCCGGACCCGAAACCGCGGTGCTTGCGGGCGGATGCTTCTGGGGCGTCCAGGCCATCTACCAGCATGTAAAAGGCGTGAAGAACGCCGTGTCCGGTTACGCCGGTGGCACGCAGAAAGACGCCGTGTATGAGACCATCAGCTTAGGTCGTACCGGCCACGCTGAAAGCGTCAAGGTGACCTTCGACCCGCGCGAGATTTCCTACGGCAAGATTCTGCAGATTTATTTCTCGGTCGCACACGACCCGACGCAGCTTAACCGCCAGGGTCCGGACGCCGGTCCGCAGTATCGCTCTGAAATTTTCCCGCAGAGCGAGGCGCAGCAGAAGATCGCCAAGGACTACATAACGCAGCTGGACAAGACCCGTATCTTCAAGCGTCCGATCGTGACAAAGACCGATACGATGAGGACGCCATTCTTCGCGGCCGAGGCCTATCACCAGGATTATGCGATCAAGCATCCCTTGCAGCCCTATATCGCCGTCAACGATGCGCCGAAGGTCGAGAACTTGAAGAAGATGTTTCCTGATGTCTGGCGCGAGCAGCCGGTGACGGTGGCGGAGGCCGCCGGGGTTGGCGGTTAGGCAAGTCTTCCAAAGCGGACAAACGCCGCCCGTCGCAAAGATCGAGCGCATCATCACTGTAGACCTGCTTTACCTTCACCAATAGCCTAGTCCCTGTACCAAGGCGCCAGCCAGTGGCGTACGCGAATCATCAGAGCGCGTACACCGACCGCGAAGATCGCCAGCCACATGACATAGACCAGGGACGCGTTCTCGTTGAGCTCGTTCGACTTTGTGAAGACCGACATGCCCATGCCGGGCACGCTCGCGAGCACCTCGACCGCGATGGCATTCGTGATCCCGCGTGCGAAGCCGAGCTCGATACCGGCCACGATATGCGGCATCGCCGACGGCAGGGCAATGCCGAACCATATATTGTGCGTGCGCGCCCCAAACATCTTTCCAACGTCGAGATACTCCTTTGAGATTGCGCGCGTGCCGTCGGCCGTCGTCACCGCCACCGGCAGGAAAGTCGAGATGATGACAATCGCCATGCGCGCCGCCGGCTGATAGCCGACCCAGATGATGACCAGCGGCACAAGCGCGATCAGAGGCAGCGCATAGAGCGCACGAATATAGACGGACAAGAACCAGTTGAGCTCGCGCACGCGCCCCATGGCAACGCCGATCAGGATACCGGCTATCGAGCCGATGGCGACGCCCTCGATGATTGAGCCAAGCGTTTGCGCAACGTCGAGCCAGAAAGTCGCGGTTAACATGGTCGAGGGAATGGCGCGGATGACACCGGTCGGTGTTGCGACGAAATCGGGCAAATTGACCCGCACAGCAAATTCCCATATCGCGAGGATAACCGCGCCGGCGCCCAACGGCGCCACGCGCTCGCGCGTCAGCCCTACCGCACGGGACGGTGCCATTGCTATCCGACTGCTGAATGTCGCCATCGGACCAGATAATGTTCAATGAGTTCGCCGACGCCAACCAGGATCACGGCGAGCGCCGCGACGAACACGGTAACCGCGAGCACCCAGGCCGTGTCGACGATCGTCGTGCCCTGCAGTAGCAGCGCCGCCACTCCATCGGGGTTGAGGAAGAATTCCGCCACCAGCGTACCAGCCATGGACAGCGCGATCGACTGCTTGATTCCAGTCATCGCGTAGGGAGTGACATAAGGGATGATGACGTCGCGCCAGAGCTGGCCTTCGTTAGACCCGAAGATGGCAGCGACGTCGAGGTGCTGGCGCGGGATCGAGCGCGCGCCTTCCGTCGTGCCGAGCAGGACTGGAAAGATGGAAATTAGCACCGCAACCAGCACGCGCGGCCAGAACTCAAAGCCGAACAGCACCGACACAAACGGGACCAGCGAGATAGTGGGCGTCGCGTACAGAATGAAGATATAGGGCTCGAAGGCCGCCGAGATCAGCTTGCTGCGCGCGAGCAGCAGGCCGAGCGTCACCCCGACTGCAATATTGATGGCGAGCGTTGTAAGGTATAGCTCGCCCGACACCCACAGCGCCGGCAGCAGCGGTCCGCCATTCAGCATGACCCACAGCTGCTTCATAGTTGTCGTGAAAGGGACGAATAGGACACCGAAGCTGTGGCCAAGCGCCTGCCACGCAACGATCAGCAAGACGATGCTGGCCGCGTAGCAGACGATCTGAACCCACCAGGCATTGACGGTCCGGAAGCGGGCGACGCGCGCGCCGAATGACATCACCGCTTCGGGCATCGGCTTGCCGTCTCCCCTTCCGGCCGTCATTGCGCGCGGGCTACTTCATGCTCGCGACACGTTTTGCCGCTTCAATATAGAGTGATTTGTCGACGATCTTATCGTAGCTCGGCTTGTTCTCAGGCTTCATCACGCCGACCTTCACGAGTTGATCGACCTGCGCCATCAGCTGCTTCTCGCTGAGCCCGTCGTCGTTGACCCAGTATGGCAGCTTCTGGAAGTCCACGATCGCGCTCTTCGCCACCGCGAGGTCGATCTGGCTGCCTTCCGCCGCGATCTTGGCGAACTCGGCCTGATCCTCCGGCTTCTTGCTGCTCATCAGCTTCTGGGTCTGAATCCAGCCCACGAGGAAGCGGATAACACCTTCACGGTTCTCCTGGATCGCCTTCTTGCTGGTGATAAGCACCGCATAGTGCAGGCCCGCATAGATCTCTTTCGGCACCGGTATCAGCGCCCACTTCTTGCCGGTCTTGTGCTCGACCTGGGCGAGCTCGTCGATGTGCCATACGGCACTGTGCACCTGGTCGGCGATGCCCGCTTTAACCAGCGGCTGGTTGGCGAGGTCGATCATCTTGACGTCGGACATCTGCAAGCCGCAGGTCTGCAACACCGATTGTAGGAACAACGTGCGGGTGTTGTTGATGCCGTCGGCGGCGACCGTCTTGCCTTTAAGGTCCTTGCAGTCCTTCGCCTCGTTAGATGCGATCACCCAATCCTGATTGGGCATGCCAGCTATCGCCACGATCGGCGCGCCGGAGGCGATCAGGTTCACGGCCGGCGGCGTCGCGGTATAGCCCACCTGAACGTCGCCGGTGACCACCGCCTTCGCGGTATCGGTGCCGCGTTGGAACCAGCGGAAGTTCATGTCGAGGCCGGCTTTCTTCCAGTAGCCTTTGGCTTGGCCGACGTCGACGAAAGTGTTGGAGAAGATCGGCGGACGGCCGATCGCCGAAGCCGAAAATTTCATGTCCTCGGCGGAAGCACTTGATGCGTAGAACGTCATGGCCGAAATCGCGGCCGTCACGCTTAACAGTGCCTTGCTTTTCATGTGAGACATTTCATAAGTCCTCCCTGTTTACGGAACGATTATTGCACGCGCGTTCCGTTTCCTCCTGGTTGATCGAACAGGTCATGCCAGACCTGCTCACGCAAATTGATGAAAGTCGGACTCGACACGACGCTGCGGTCGCGCGGGCGCGGTAGATCGACCTTGCGCACCGCTCGCACGTATGTCGGACGGCCTGTCAGCACGACGACGCGGTCGCCCATCAGCACGGCTTCATCGATGGCATGAGTGACGAACATCATGGCGGTTGGACGCCGATCATAGATGCGTAGCAACTCGAACTGAAGCTGCTCACGCGTCTGCGCGTCGATAGCGGAAAACGGTTCGTCCATGAGCAGGAGTTTCGGTTCCATCACCAGCGCGCGGGCGAGGCCAGCGCGCTGCTGCATGCCGCCGGAGAGCTGATGCGGATAGGACTTCTCGAATCCTTTCAGGCCGACCAGGTCGATCGCGTCGTTGACGCGGCGCTCGATTTCTTCTTTCGGCCCGCGCTTGAGCTTCAGGCCATAGGCAATGTTGTTCCACAGATTGCGCCAGGGAAACAGGCCAAAGTGCTGGAACACCATGGAGACTATGGGCAGCGGCTTCTCGACGCGCTGGCCATCAATATGGATCTCGCCGGCATTCAGCTGGTTCAAGCCACCGACGCACCGCAAAAGCGTAGTCTTGCCGCAACCGGAGGGGCCGACAATCGACACAATCTCGCGACTGCCGACCGTCAGGCTCAGGTCGGAGAGCACGTCGAGCTGACCGTACCGCAGGCACGCGTTTTCGATCACCAAGCATGGGTCTTGTGCAGCGCTCATAGGCGCTTCGCCGGCTGCGCCAAGACCGCAAACAGTTCCCACCGTGCGCCTCGGCGCAAGTCGCACTCCCTTTGCACCGGCCCCTCAAGGCGAGTTGCCATC
>JBARNC010000227.1:0-8436 GCA_049802775.1 Pseudolabrys sp.
GTTGCGCAGCGCGTGATGGTAATTAACGTTGAGCTCAGAGGCGCCTTTCGCCCGTGCGGTGCGGATGTAATCCTGGCGCAGCACTTCCAGCATCGAGGAGCGCGTCAGACGCATGACCAGCGCCGAGCTGCGAAAGCCCACCGCCGCCGCTGGCACGCTGTAAAGCCACAAGGCCGCCCAAAACCCCGACGGCGGATTGGTATAGATCGGAATCGTGCCGAGATATTTCACGAAGATCATAAGAATCAGCAATCCCAGCCAGAAGGCCGGTATCGACAGCCCGCTGAGACTGATGACGCGCAGCACGTAATCGAGGCCGGAGTTCTGCTTGACCGCGCTGAGGACCCCGAGCGGAACGCCGAACAGGATCGCAAATGCTAACGCGAGACCGGCAAGCTTGGCGGTGATCGGGATGCGCGGCGCGATTTCCTGGATCGCCGGCTTCTCGGAGACGAAGGAGTAGCCAAGGTCGCCGTGGGCGAGACCGCTCACCCACTGCACGTACTGCACGGCGATCGGCTGATCGAGACCGAGCTCTTCTTCGAGCTTGGCCTTCTCGGCCACGTCGATCATTCCGGCCGCGTTGAACACGATGTCCGCGATGTTGCCGGGCACGATCCGCAGCATCGTGAAGATGAGCACGGAAATCCCGAACAGCGTCAGCAGCATCAAAAAAAACCGCCTGATCAGATAGCTCCCCACAGTGACCTCCCTCGTGTGCGGAGAAACGCGTGCTCGGGCCGCCCCCACTCAGCCGAGCGCGTCAAGTCGCTTTATTTATCTAGCCACAGGTCCTCGTAGCGGTAGCCGTTGTAGGCGCTGTTGTTCATGATCGTCATGTTCTTGACGTATGGCTTCCAGCAGGTGCCCGAACGCGCGTGCATGAGGATCGGACGCGCCACATCTTCTTGCAGCTTTTTGTCAATCTCCCACACCAACTTCTTGCGCCTTTCAACGTTGGTTTCCATCGATTGCTTGTCAAACAACGCTTCCAGATCCTTGTTGCAATAGTGCGTGTAGTTGCGCTCCGAGCCGCAACCGTAGTTCTCGTAAAAGGCCTGGTCGGGATCGTCGATGCCGTTGCCGGTCAGATTGAGACCGACGGAATAATCGTTGCGCGCGACTTTAGCGAACCATTGGCTCGATTCAACGGGATCAAGCTCGGCGTCGATGTAGATGGTCTTGAGCTGGTCGATCAGTACCACCGCCGGGTCGCGATAGGTCGCAAGATTGCGCGTGGAGACCTTGATCTTGAGCGGCTTGTCCGGTCCATAGCCGAACTTCTTCATGATCTCGCGAGCCTGCGCGCGATCCTTGTTCACATCGCCATAGCCGGAAATGGTCTTGAGCATGTCGGGGGGCATTCCCCAAACGCCTTCCGGCTGCGGCAGCAGCGTGCCGCCGGCATCGGCGTGCCCTTGGAAGATGATGTCGATGAACGACTTGCGATCGAGCGCCAGCGCCATCGCCTTGCGTAACTCGATGTTATTGAACGGCGGGTTCTCGCGATTGATGATCAGGTTGGTGCTGACGTTGATCGGCGCGATCTCGCAAATCGCGGTCGCATCCTGAGCCTTGATGTCCTTGATGAGTGCTGCGGTCATCTCAGTCGGGAAGGTCATGTCGACCTTGCCGGCGACGAAGGCGAGCACGGCGGTCGCACGGTTGCTGATGATGGTGAATTCGATGCCGTCGAGATACGGCATGCCCTTCTTCCAGTAGTCGGTGTTTTTTGTGAGCTTGATCGATTCGTTTTGCTTGAATTCGACGAACTTGAACGGCCCCGTGCCGATTGGATGCGTGCGCATCTGCGCGGCGGGCACGTGACACGAATAGATCGGGATATAGCCGGACGCGAGCATGGCCAGTAGCGACGGCTGGGGCCGCGCGAGATGCAGCGTCACTTCGTAGTCGCCGTTGGTGGTGACCTCGGAAATATTCTTGAACAGATCCTTACGCGGGTTTTTGCGGAATTTATCCTGGCTTTTGCCCTGCAAGAGATCGAACGTGCATTTAACGTCCTTAGCGGTGAAGGGCTCGCCGTCGTGCCACTTCACACCCTGCCGTAGCTTGAAGGTGAGATTCTTGTTGTCCGCACTCCAGGCCCAGCTGGTGGCGAGCTCGGGCTCGATGGTGCCCATGCTGTTTTGTGGTTTGTGCTGATCGTAGATGACCAAATTGTTGTAGAGGCCCATTGCTGGGACGTTGACCGAAAAGGTTGCCTCTTCGTGAATGGACAGGCTCGGCGGCGTCTCGCGATGGTAGACTCTCAAAATCCCGCCGTATTTTGGCTCCGCGGCCTGCACATTGCTTATCGATGCAACGGCCAAAATGGCCACCGCGAAAGCAAAAAAAATCATCATGTTATCCTCCCAAGTCGCCCCCAAGTTCCGCCTTGTGCACCCGACGGTGGCCACGGGCATTGATTTTTCTGTTTTGATGGTCACGCTACCCGGTGCGAATTTCGCGATCAACCGGACTGTCAAGCCGCACCGCAGCAAGCGTAAGCAGTCCGGAAATCCTGGCTCGCTTGCCAATAGTCTCGCTTAGCCTCACCATTACTCATATCGAGGCCACGGTGGCGGTCGATACAATCGGTGTGAGAGCGGAAAACGAGCGACCAATTGTGGCGGGCGAGAATGACCATATCGTCGCCGAAGTGGCGGCACGTATTTTTGAGGACCTCGCCGATCCCCAGACCGTCAACCATGCCAAGGACGAGCGCTGGAAGGAGACGCTTTGGCACGCGCTTAGCGAAGCCGGCCTGCCGCTCGCTTGGGTTCCAGAAAAACTAGGCGGTTCGGACGCAAACCTCGCAGATGGCTTTGCTATTCTCGGCGTGGCCGGGCGTTTCGCCTTGGCCGTTCCGCTTGCAGAAACAATGGTCGCCGGCTGGCTACTGGCGCGCGCCGGCCTCGTAGCACCTGCGGGCCCCATGACGGCCGCCCCTGCCCGCCCCCACGACCGCATCGAGGTCAATCGGGACGGCACGCTTAGCGGCAGCGCCTTTGGAGTGCCCTTCGCGCAAAGCTCGCAGCACATCGCCGTGCTAGCTGAGAGCAGCAGCGGCGTAACTATCGCGCTTGTTGAGACAAGTACCTGCCAGCTGAGCAAAGGCCACAATCTGGCAGGCGATCCGGCCAATGCCGTGACTTTCGCGCGCGTCAAGCCACTGCACAGCGCGCCGGCACCAGTGGGCTTTGACCGCTCATCTTTAATGCTGATGGGATCAACGATCCGCAGCGTGCAGACTGCCGGTGCACTGGAAGCACTTCTGTCGCTTAGCGTCGCTTACGCCAATGAGCGCGTCGCGTTCGAACGGCCGATCGCAAAATTCCAAGCTGTACAACAAAATTTAGCGAAGCTCGCCGGCGAGGTGGCGGCCGCTCTTGCCGCCGCAGGCTCGGCGGCCGATACGATCGCGCAGGCCAGCGCGTTCGATGACGCCGTTGTGCTCGAAGCTGCCTCCGCTAAGATCCGCACTGCGGAAGCCGCAACGGAAGGTTCGACCATCGCGCATCAAGTCTTCGGCGCAATTGGCTTCACCAAAGAACATGTATTGCATCGGTTCACGCTCCGCGCCCTGTCCTGGCGCGACGAGTTCGGAAATGAAAGTTATTGGGCGGCGGAACTCGGTAAGCAGGTCGCCCAGCGCGGTGCCGACGAATTCTGGCCTTTGGTCGCCTCGCGATGACCGCAAATCTATGCTTCGAACCTATCCGGCTGCCGGCTAAATGCGATGCTCTTCGGGCGGAAGTGCGCGCGTTTCTCGCCGAGGAAGTGGCGTCTGGTACGTTCGATCCGCACCGCCCAGGGCATGGTGATTCACATAACCGAGAGTTTAGTCGGCGCATCGGCGCCAAGGGCTGGATCGGAATGACTTGGCCCAAAAAATATGGCGGTCACGAGCGCAGCTTCCTCGAACGCTACGTAGTGACAGAGGAGTTCCGCGTTGCAAACGCGCCAGTACGATTGCACTTTGTCGCCGATCGCCAGAGCGGGCCAATCCTGCTCAAGTACGCGCCCGAGCACGTCAAAATGGACATCCTGCCGCGCATCTGCCGCGGCGAATTGTGTTTTGTCATCGGCATGAGCGAGCCCGGTTCTGGCTCGGACCTCTTCGCGGTCAAGACCAAGGCCACAAAGGCGGACGGCGGCTGGCGCATCAATGGTAGTAAGTTATGGACCAGCAATGCGCATATTGCCGACTACATGCTAGGCCTTTTCCGCACATCCGCGCCGAGCAAGGAAAACCGCAGGCACGGGCTCACGCAATTCCTCGTCGACATGAAGGCGCCCGGTATCACGGTGAACCCCATTATCCAAATGACCGGTCAACACGACTTCAACGAAGTGGTGTTCGACGGCGCCTTCGTTCCCGATGATTACGTGATGGGCGAGATCGATGGCGCATGGAAGCAGGCGACCAGCGAGCTCGCTTATGAGCGCAGCGGGCCAGAGCGGTTCCTGGAAACATTTTACGTGCTCATCGAGCTCATTCGTGCACTCGGTCCTGATCTCGATGCACGTAGTGCGGAAGGACTTGGCCGCCTGGTCGCGCAATTGCACACGCTGCGGCGCATGTCGGTATCGGTCGCGGGCATGCTGCAGGCCGGCCACGAGCCAGTAGTGGAAGCCTCGATCGTCAAGGATCTCGGCACGATCTGGGAACAAAAACTTCCACATCGCGTGCGCGAGCTCGCGGCGTTTCTTGAGCCAGACACCACTAATCCTACCAGCCTAGAGGAACAACTTGCCTTCGCGACGACGGTCGCGCCCAAGCTGACCATTCAGGGCGGAACCACCGAAATCCTGCGTGGCATCATCGCGCGCGGGCTGGGCCTGCGGTAAGAGCGAGCGCAACGTGCCGGACATTGGAAAGCTGCTGTGGCCCAGGTCAGTAGCGGTTGTTGGCGCCTCGTCCGATATTCACGGCCTGCGCGGACGTATCTTGGAAATCATCCTGAGCCACCCTTTTACGGGCAAGATCTATCCCGTGAGCCGCAGCGCCTCCGAGGTGCAGGGCCTCAGAGCTTACGCTTCGGTAGATGAGCTTCCAGAGCGGGCCGATCTGGCTATCGTGATTATCCCAGCAGCCCACGTGCCGGCCGAACTCGAACGCTGCGGGCGCGCGGGAATCAAGGCCGCGGTTATCCTCAGCTCCGGATTTGCTGAGGAGCCGGGCGAGGCCGGCCGTCGCATGCAACACGCGATTGCGGAGACCGCGCAACGCTATGACATGGCGGTGAGCGGGCCCAACACCGAAGGCTTCGCTAATATCGCGGCTGCGTTTTGTCCGACCTTCAGCCCGGCAATGGATAAGAGCGCCGGCTCGCTGCATCCGGCGCACGCGCTAGGCCGCGGCCAAGTATCGGTGATCTCGCAAAGCGGCGGCCTCGGTTTTGCGTTTTTTGATCGTGCTAGGTCGCGCAATCTGTCGTTCCGTCACATTGTCACTACCGGTAATGAAGCCGCGCTCGAAGTGTCGGACTTCATCGATTACATGCTCGATGAGGGCAAGACCGACGTCTTTCTTCTTCTGATCGAAGACGTGAAGACGCCGGAAAAATTTAAACGCGCGGCGGAAAAGGCGCTAAAGGCCGGCAAACCGTTGATTGTCGCTAAGATCGGCCAGTCGGAGCCCGGTAGCCGAGCAGTCATATCGCACACCGCCGCACTCGCAGGTTCCCAAGCTGCTTACCGCGCAATTTTCGACCGCTACGGGTTGATCGAAGGGTGTGACTTTGACGAGATGATCGACTTGGCGGCTGGCTTTCTCGCGTGTGGCAACCGCATGCCGGCCGGAAACCGCGTCGGTATTTGCACGTCGTCTGGCGGCGCTGGCGTATGGATGGCCGACGCCTGCGGCGCTGTAGGGCTCGATGTGCCCGTGCTCGACGAAAAAACACGCGCGGCAATCGACATCCACCTGCCCTCCTACGGTACATCTCAAAATCCGGTCGACTCGACGGCGCAGGGCGTGCACAAACTTGGCTATGCCCAATTCGCGCGGCTGGTTGCAGAGTCGCCACTGATCGATGGTGTCATCGTGGCGGTGACCGCTCGTCGCTCGGCCTTTCTCGAAAACGATCTGCAAAAGCTCAAGGATCTCGCTCTGGATTCCACAAAGCCGGTGTTCATGTGGACCTACACCTTGCCGTCCACCCGCAGTGTCGAGATTCTTAATGAGGCCGGCTATCCGCTGTTCACCGGCGCTCATGGCTGCGCCCGGACCATGCGCGCGATGGCCGATTACCGAGCCTTGCGCGAGCGGTTGTTGCGCTCGGCCATCCCGACGACGACTCAGTGTATGCCGGGCCGTGAGAAGGTCCGCGCGATGTTGGCGGAGGCCGGTTCGGTGCTGTGCGAATACCGGGCTCGGCTGCTGCTGTCCGCTTACGGCATTGGCGACGAAAATGCCGGAGAGTTGGTCCAGTCGCCCGATCAAGCCGCTGCAGCCGCGCGAGCGATAGGGCGTCCTGTCGCCGTCAAGGTCCAGTCCGCCGATATCCCCCACAAGACCGAAGCCGGGGCTGTCGCCTTGAATCTTAGCGGCGACGCAGTCCGTGACGCCTATAATCGCGTGCTGGCCGCCGCCAAACGCCATTCGCCGGCGGCACGCATTGACGGCGTCCTTGTGCAGCCGATGGCCGCACCGGGTTGTGAAGTCATTCTCGGCATCAGCCGTGATCCGACCTGGGGGCCGCTGCTGATGGTCGGTCTGGGCGGCGTTCTGGTCGAGGCGGTCGGCGACGTCGCACTCGCGACCGTGCCCCTCGATAACGCCGCCGCCCATGCGCTGATAGCCCGTCTCAAAGGCGCGCAAGTATTTGGGCCTTATCGCGGCGCGCCGCCGGCGGATATCGACGCGCTCGCCGAACTCATGGTTCGGCTCTCGCAGTTTGCCACCGATTTCGCCGACGACATCTCGCAAATTGATCTCAATCCGGTGCTCGTACATGCGAGCGGCAAAGGCGTAACCGTCGTGGACGCACTGGTCGTCAAGCGCAATGTGCAAACGGAGCGCCACGCCGCCGCGGAGTAACATACGAGGGAAAAGCGCAATGAGCCCCTTCAAGGATATCGGCGTTGAGAAATCTGGCCACGTGGCACTGGTCGAGATCAGGCGACCACCCAACAATTTCTTTGATATCGAATTGATCAAGGAAATTGCCTCCGCCTTCGAGGCGCTCGATGAGGACGCGGATTGCCGCGCGCTGGTGCTAGCGTCCCAGGGAAAAGCATTCTGCGCCGGCGCTAATTTCGGCGACGGCAGCGCACTCGACCGCGAGGGCCGCCGCGCCGGCGAGCCGGCGCCAGGTGTTGCGCATCTTTATCTTGAGGGCAATCGACTGTTCCGCACGAAGAAGCCGATCATTGCAGCGATCCAAGGCGCCGCGGTCGGCGGCGGGCTTGGCCTGGCAATGGTGGCCGACTTCCGCGTGACCTGCCCAGAAGCGCGCTATTGCGCCAATTTCACCCGACTAGGCTTCCATCCGGGCTTTGGATTGACTGTCACACTTCCAGCTGTGATCGGGCCGACTAGGGCGGCCTTGATGTTCTATACGAGCCGCCGCGTTCCTGGCACGGAAGCACACGCGATGGGACTTGCTGATGTGCTTGTGCCGCAGAGCCAGGTGCGAGTCGCCGCTATGGCGCTCGCCGCTGAGATCGCGGAGAACGCGCCGCTCGGGTTACTTGCGACCCGCGCGACGATGCGTGGCGATCTTGCCGAACGCGTCCGCATGGCGACCGAACACGAACTCGGCGAGCAAACGCGATTGCGCAAGACCGACGATTTCAAGGAAGGCGTGAAGGCGGTGTCCGAGCGGCGCATGCCGAATTTCAAGGGACGTTAACCGACGAAAGCGACGGGAAACCAGACCTCGCCGGAAAATCTCGACTGTCAGCTTTTTGACCCTCTAGCTGCCGGGAAATCTCTCCGAACGTGGAATTTGCTCGTGTGTCGGCTTTCAAAATTGCACCAAGCGCGCGGATTTGCTCAGGCTGAGCTTTTCAGGTTGACCCAATGCGGACATCGAACATTAGATCGTACGCAAGAATCGTCCGAACCCCCACGCCATGTATGGTACTTGTTGTGAAAAGGAGACGGGTGATAATGCGGCGAAGCTGCGGCTTTTCGCGGCGAGATAGCAGAGGAGCCGCCATGACGTTGGCTTATCGTATTGCGATCGTCGCGTTGAGTATCGGCCTCGCGTCTACGGCCACGGCCGAGACCTGGCCGTCAAAGCCGATCAGGGCCTACATCCCATTTGGTGCCGGCAGCGCCACCGACGTCGTACCGCGCGCCGTGTTCGATGCGCTATCGGTCGAACTTGGTCAGCCCATCATTGTAGAGAACCGCGGCGGCGCCGGCGGCACACTTGGAGTCGGCGCGGTCGTTCGGGCCGAGCCTGATGGATACTCCATCCTTGC
>JBARNC010000228.1:0-7928 GCA_049802775.1 Pseudolabrys sp.
CGACGATGTAGCCGACAAAAGCGACACTCAATATCAGGCCCGGAACGACCCCGCCAATCAGCAGCTTGGAAATCGAAATTCCCGAAAGGCTGCCGAGTAGGACAGTGAGTGCGGACGGCGGAATGAGCATGTCGACCGCGCCGATCGCCATGATCGGACCGGTTGCCAGGACCGGATTGTAGCCGCGCGACAACATCACCGGCAGCATCAGCGAACCGAGCATGGCCGTGGTCGCAATCGTCGATCCCGATATCGCAGAGAAAATTGTTCCTGCGATGACCGCGACGACGGCGAGGCGGCCCGGCACCTGGCGGATTAACCGCTCGACGCCATCGATGACCTTCAACGCCAGACCGGTATGGAAAAGTACTTCGCCCATCAGAATGAAAAGCGGGATCGGCGTCAGCGAGAAATTGATCGCGGCTGCGACGCTGTTGCGTGCAACCTGGTGCAGACCGGCATCGCCGCCGAGAAACAGAATCGCACCGATCAGGTTGATCGCGATGAACGAGATTGCGACCGGCATCCCGATAAACAACAGCACAGTTGAGCCTCCGAGTAGCAGCAGCGAGGCCATCTGCCATGACATGCTCACGATTCTCTCCCGTAACGTCGAGTTTCACGCCGCCGAAACGGCATCATCCCGCAAGCCGATTTCGGTCGTGGATAGGCGATACATGCGGAAGATAAACTCGATACCAAGGAGAGCGAATCCGAGCGGAAGAGGTGCAAGCGTCCACCACTCAGGTGTGACCAGCGTCTTGATGTTGATAGAGCCGGCGCTGTAACTCGCTGTTGTGATAAGCACTCCGTACCAAACGAAATAGAGACAACAGAAAAAGCCGACAATGTCGCCGACCCATTCCAGAAGCCAGGCCACGCGAACGGGCAGGGCACGCAGGATAATGTCCACGCGAATATGCTGACCCTGGCGCAGCAGCCAGGGCGCGGCGAGTAACGTCATCAGATAGAGAATGTCTTCAGAGAGTTCATTGCTCACCGCTATGCCGCCGCCGCCAATGTTGCGAGACACGACGTCGGCACCGATCATTACGGTCATGACCAGCAGCAGAAGGCACGCCACGAAAACGAGCGTATCCAACAGGCGCCCATACCACCCGGACAGTCGCGCCATGCTGGGGCTCATCGGGACGAAGCGACGGGCTTTTATTTCTTCGAGAAAAATTCCCGGATTTTGGGGCCATGTTCGGGGCTTTGCTTGATGATGCCCTCCCAGCCAGCCTGGTAGGCTTTCGCCCGGTATGATTCAGCTGCCGCGCCATCGAACTTGATGGTTTGAATGCCGGCATCGGCTTGCCGTTTCGTATCTTTCGCATTCTCCGCGTCGAATTCGGCCACCGCTTCTGCTTCCCCGATCTCAGCCGCCTTACGCAACACAGATTTCTGGGCATCGGTGAGCTTGTCCCAGGCCGTCTTGTTGACGAGCACCGAAACCTCGGCGGTATAGAATCCGGGATCGACGCGATACTTCGTCTTCTCATGCCAGCCGAGATCGAAGATGCCGGTGATCGGCCAGCCATAACCGTCGACAACGCCACGCTCGAGCGATGTATAGACTTCGCCCGGCGGAGTTTGCACGACCGTGGCGCCGAGTGCTTGGAAGAAGTCGCGGTAGACCGGTGTGATGCGAATCTTCAAGCCGGTCAGGTCGGGAGTTGAAATCGCCTTGTTCAAGTAGAGATGAAACGGATTGTTATCGACCAGCCGCGCGAGAAAAATCGCATTCATTTTCTCTGCGTAGAGTTTGGCCATATAGTCGTAGCCGCCGTTCCTGTGGAGCTCCGACATCGGGCGCTCGGTGAGCTTCCAAGCATCGGATTCCGGCATGACATTGGTGGTGAAAGCGCCGGTCGTGTTGGCGATATCGACCACGCCGGTCTTGAGTGCGTTGCCGACTTCGAATGGCGGCATCGCCTTTGGCCCGCCGATATAATTGATCTGAATGATACCTTTACCTTCAGCGTTCACTCGGTCGATGAATTTTTCAAAGCCGCGTGAGTAGGTGGTCTTCTCTGCAAACGCCGTGACGCCGCGCAGGGTGACTTCCTGAGCCACGCTCGATGAGTAAACGAGTGTTGTTGCGATGAGACCGAGCGCAAATCTCTTGCACATGGTGATTCCTCCCCTGTCGAGTTCGAACGCTCGGTCGTTTGTCATGAAATTTATTTCCTATATTGTTATGAGCAGGTCAGAGAGTCAAACGAAGGCGAGTGGTGAGCTTGAGCGCTAACCCGACAGTTGCGGCAGTATTGGCACAGGATCTCGCGGCGTTCGGTGCACGCCGCTGCTTCGGGTTGCTCGGCACAGCCAATTTCAAGATTTCGCACGGATTGGTGGAAGCTGGCGTCGAACTCATTTCTGCGCGGCACGAAGGCAATGCTGCGAGTATGGCCGACGCTTATGCCAAGGCGACCGGAGAGCTGACGCTTCTGAGCGTACATTCCGGACCCGGACTCACCAATGCAATCACAGGGATCGGCGAAGCTGCAAAAAGCCGGACACCTCTTCTGGTCCTGGCGGGAGACGTGCCTACGGGCAACGTCAAATCGAATTTCTACTTCGAGCAGGCTGACTTTGTACGGTCGGTTGGAGCGGTTTCTGAGCGCACGTACACGCCGCAGTCCGCCAGGAGCGATTTATTGCGCGCGGTGACACGGGTCTTGCATGACCGCCAGACCGTTGTGCTTAGTTTGCCGCTCAACGTGCAGGACACGGAACTCAACGGCACTAACGCGCCGCTCGAAATGACCCCGATGCCGGGCCGCGTGCAACCGGAACCAAAAGATGTGCGCCGGCTTGCCGATGCAGTGGCGCATGCGAAGCGTCCGCTCATTCTGGCTGGGCGCGGCGCCGTACTGTCGGACGCCGAAGAGTCACTGACCGAGCTCGCTGATCACGTGGGTGCGCTGCTCGCAACATCGATCTGTGGCCATGGCCTGTTCGCTGAGAATCCCTGGTCGCTTGGCATCAGCGGAGGCTTTTCCTCGCCGATCGCAGACGAGTTGATCTCCGAAAGCGATTTCATTCTTGGATTTGGCGTGAGCTTCACGCAATGGACCACCAAAAAAGGCAAACTGATCGCGCCGGGCGCAAGCGTTGCGCAGGTTGATATCGAAGCGCCAAAGTTGGGGTACCAGATGCCGGTGCAGTATGCGGTGCTCGGCGACGCAAGAGCGACTGCCGAAGCTCTGTTGGCCGAGCTTGGCCGGCAGGGTGCGTCGAGCGCCAAATCAGGCCGCCGCAGTGATCGCACGCGCGAGCGCATCCGTTCAGGCGACAACCACCACAGTCCGCACCCCGATGAGTCGAACGCGCAGTACATCGACCCTCGCACGCTGAGCATGGCGGTGGACGATATTCTGCCAAAGGATCGCGTGGTTGCTTCCGATTCTGGTCATTTCTGTGGCTGGGTTCCGCGCTATCTCCGCGTTCCCAATCCGAAAGCGTCATGTCTCAGCCATTCATTTCAATCGGTTGGCCTTGGGTTGGCGTCCGCGATCGGTCTTGCCATCGCAAATCCAGGCAAGCTGGCTGTGCTCGGCGCGGGCGATGGCGGCTTCATGATGTCGATCGCGGATCTTGAAACCGCAATTCGTCTCGAACTGAGAATGTGCATCCTGATCTACAACGACAGCTCATATGCTGCCGAAGTACATTTCTTTAGGCGGCAGGGTTATTCAATCGATATCGTACAATTTCCGGAAACGGATTTCGCTGCCATTGCCCGCGGCTATGGTGCACGAGCGGCGACAGTACGGACGGTTGCGGATCTGGAGTCGGTGCGAACCTGGATTGGAGAGGGGGCGCCCGGTGTTTTCCTGATCGACGCCAAGATCAACCCTGATCTCGAAGCAGATTGGCACGCCGAGCATTTTCCATCATAGTAATTCCGACAATTCGTTGAAATCAAAGTGATGCACCGAGACGGAGGCGAGAAACGGATTGCTTCCGATAAGCGGGTTTATCGGAGGCAATCAGGAAATCTGCAAACGCCGGTCACAACCAACCGTACATTTCATCACGAGTTACCAGGTGTGCGTGCCTTCGAAGCCTGAGATATTCCATAATGGACGTTATGCGGCGCAAATCGGCGCCCAAATCGCTGAATCATGATCTCCAAATGGCTGTGCCTTTCATCTTGGGACTAAGCCGCCCTTAACGCACAGCACTCGTCGGCCTTGCAGTAAGCAGGGGGCCTGCAAGTATCCCATTCGACTGCAAATAGTCCGTCAGCAAACTTCGGGCGTTCCTCCTGCCAGCACGGTCTGCATCCATGTGCGATCGATGTTCTGTCCGGTTAAGATGACGGCTGCCCGCCGCCCTTGCAGCCGACCGCGCTCCTTGGATAGTGCTGCCAACGCCGCGGCACCGGCGCCCTCGGCGCAGTTGTGGGTCGCACTGTAGATGCTCCGGATCGCCTCGGCGATTTCGTCATCTGATACCTGAACAATTCGTTCCGCGCCCTTGCGAATAACTTCGAGGGCTGTCGGATCGGGCACGCGCACTGCCATTCCGTCGGCGAATGTCAATGCGGAGTTGGTCGCCACCCCGCGGCTCGCAGTGAATGACCGAAGATAGGCGTTCGCGGCCTCGGCCACCACGCCTACAATTTTTGTCTTTAGCCCAAGGGCGTCGCGCGTGCCGATCATTCCGCAAATGCCAGAGCCTAGTCCGATCGGTACATAAACGGTGTCTAGATTATCGACCGCGCTAAACAGCTCATGGGCGTAAGTTGCAACGCCAATAACGAAGTCTCGGTGAAAGGAAGGTGCATATTCGAGCCCGCGCTCGGTCGCGATCCGTATGGCCGCCTCCTTCGCCTCGTCGAAGTCTCGGCCATTCTCGATGAGCTCGGCGCCGAATGCGCGCATCGCTGCGTTTTTCTCAGTCGAGTTGCCGTGCGGCACTACGATCGTCACAGCAATGTCGGCGTGCGTTCCGGCGAAAGCCAGCGATTGGCCGTGGTTACCGCGCGTGGCGGTCACGATCCCTTGCACCTGCGGCCGCGCGCGGTTGAGTCGGTCAAAATAGACAATGCCGCCGCGCAGCTTAAAGGCACCTATGGGCGTGTGGTTCTCGTGCTTCACTACGATTTCCACACCGGTCAGCGCCTTGAGCAAAGGCCAAGCATATTGTGGCGTCGGCGGGACGATCGCGCGAACCAGCGGAATCACGTTGTCAAGCTCAGCGAGTGTAAACATCTAGGTTCGAGCCACCCCCGCCATTTCACCCATGAGAGCTCGAAAATCCCTTAGCATCTGGAACCAGTATCGTGCTCCTCCTTGCCCGTTGACTTGGTTCGTTATTGGGCAACGATTCGACCACGGGTATCCAGGAGGAGGCTTAGGCTGTAATGGCAACGCGAAAAAAAGCCACAGGGAAAAGCAAGGCAAAACGCAAGAAGGCCGCGGTCAAGGCGTCCACGCGCAGAAAGACCATGACGGCCAGAAAAACCAGGACAGTCAGCAAAAGGGCAAGGAAGAAGGCGCCGCTTCGGGGAGCATCACCTAAAAAAGCCAGGCCGACCGCCGTCAAGCCGACTCCAGTCAGGCAGACGCCGACCCCGCCCGCGGAACCGGCGGCGTCGGAGGAGCGTATTGGCGTCGTGACTCACTATTACAGCCACCTCTCCGTCGCGGCCATCCAGCTCGAGCGCGGTACGTTGCGGGTTGGCGATGTAATCCATATCTGCGGACATACCACCGATTTCCGCCAGAAGGTCGAGTTTCTCGAGGTAGACCATACGCCGACGACCGAAGTGGGACCGAAGGACGATTTCGGCCTAAAGGTGGTCGACCACGCGCGTGAGCACGACGTCGTTTTCAAAGTGCGATCGTAGCGCCCCTGGCTAGACCGGAGCGACGGAGGTGAGCATGACGGCTATCCAGAAACTGCGCGCTGACGAAAAGGCGCTTAGCAAACGGCACATGTTGATCGGTGGCAAATGGGTCGACAGCGCTTCGGGCGAGGTGCTCGAGGTCGAGGACCCGGCGCACCGGCGCCCGATCGCCGAGGTCCCACGAGGTCGGGCCGAGGATGTCGAGCGCGCCGTGAAAGCTGCGGCCGATGCCTTTCCCGCCTGGTCGCGCACGGTCCCTCGCGATCGCGGGCGACTTCTCGCCCTGATTGCCGATGCGCTCGAAGCGCGGGTCGAGGAGCTCGCGCGCACGATCGCGCTTGAGACCGGGAATGCACTTCGCACCCAGGCACGCCCGGAGGCAAAGACGACAGTCGACATCATTCGCTACTTCGGCGGCTTGGGCGGGGAACTCAAGGGCGAGACGATTCCCTTAGGCGAGCATGTCCTGAGCTACACGCGACGTGAGCCGCTCGGCGTGGTTGGCGCCATCATCCCGTGGAATGCTCCGGTGGTGCTCGCGGCCTGCAAGATCGGCCCCGCGCTCTGCGCCGGCAATACGCTTGTTTTGAAAGCGGCGGAGGATGCGCCGCTCGGTGTGCTGCTACTGGCCGAAGTGTGCCAGGAGTTCCTACCGCCCGGCGTGCTCAACGTACTGACCGGGCTCGGCGAGGAATGCGGCGCCCCGCTCGCCAACCACCCGAAGGTGAGCAAGCTCTCGTTCACCGGTTCTACTGAGGTGGGCAAGCTCATCATGCGCGCGGCCTCTGACCGCATCGTGCCGGTCTCGCTCGAGCTTGGTGGCAAGAGTCCCTCGATCGTCTTCCCGGACGCCAACGAGGACTGGGTCATTGATGGCATTATTGCCGCGATGCGCTTCACGCGGCAGAGCCAGTCTTGCACGGCGGGCTCTCGCCTCTTCCTCCACCACGACATCTTCGACAATTTTCTCGATGTGCTCAGTCAGAAAGTGAGGGCGCTCAAACTCGGCGATCCGCTCGATGAGACGAGCGACATCGGCACAATCATTAACGAGAAGCAATTCAATAAGGTGTGCGGCTATGTCGAAGAAGGACTGAAACGGCACGAAGCGCGTGTCGTGATCGGCGGCCTTCCACCCAAGGAGGGGCCGCTCAGCGAAGGCTATTACGCAATCCCCACCATCTTCGCGAATGTGGCGAACGACTGGCGCCTGGCGCGCGAGGAGATCTTTGGCCCCGTGCTCGTCGCCATCTCCTGGACCGACGAAGCGGATGCGATCCGCATGGCGAACGATAGCCACTACGGGCTCGCCGCATACGTCTGGTCGCACGACATTGGCCGCGCACTCCGCGCTGCGCACGCGATAGAGGCCGGCTGGGTCCAGGTCAACCAGGGTCTCGGCCAGAGCCCTGGTCACTCCTATGGTGGCTACAAAGAAAGCGGCATCGGCCGCGAGTTCTCGCTCGAAGGGATGCTCGAGAGCTACACGCAGAGGAAGAACGTCACGGTCAACCTGACGCATTAAGAAATAAGCTGCCGCTGAAATAAAATCCGGGATCGGCGCCTCACTAGACTAAAGCAGCTATGCCGAATGACACAACGAGGCCGTTCCGAGTCCTAGCGCCAATACCTTCGAGAGATTGCGGGAGGACTTGTAGAAAAAACACGGCCGAGTCACATCCGCGTCGCCTGATGGAAAGTTTCGCTTCTATGACTGGATCCGTAGCATATGCGGGTTGTGTGTACCGAAAACACTATCCGTATTGATTGGGGGAGGGAATCACCTAGCGTCAGCGCACAATGATCGCGCTGCTATGTTTTGTCTTGACCGTCTTGGTCTCGCCATTCAAGTCGAAGTGCCGGCTTGAGGCAGAGAACGCCGCGCTCCGATATCAGCTGATTGTGCTGCGGCGGAAGGTGAGAGGTCGCATCCGCCTCACTAACGGCGATCGCTTGGTCTTTATCCAGCTGTATCGATGGTTTCCGTCGGTGCTGAAGGTCATCACGGTCATCCGTCCCGAGACGCTCGTCCGTTGGCATCGGGCCGGCTTTCGTCGGTACTGGCGTT
>JBARNC010000229.1:0-1871 GCA_049802775.1 Pseudolabrys sp.
CGCGCCCGGGCGCGTCTCCGGAATTGCGATCCTCCTTGAAACTGATCTGACGCGAGTGCGGGAGCGCCTCCGGGTGCTCCTTTTGCAGGAAATCGATCAGCTTCTCGCGCACCTCGCAGCGCAAGTCGAAGGTTTGTGCCCCGGAGCGGGCACTCATCAGGCAGCGCAGCTCCATAGTGCCTTCCTTGATGTCGGTAACTTGCAAGGCGGCGACCCTTCCATCCCATTTGTCGGCTTGTTTGAGGATCTCGTTGAACTTCTCGCGAATGACGCCGACCGGCGCGCGATAGTCTACGTAGAGCATGACATTGCCGATCAGCGCCGCGGTCTCGCGTGTCCAGTTCTGAAACGGCTTTTCGATAAAATACGTGAGCGGCACGATCATGCGCCGCAAATCCCACAGCTTGACGACGACATAGGTCGAGGTGATCTCTTCGATTGTGCCGTGCTCGTTCTCTACGACCACCGCATCGTGGAGCCGGATCGGCTGCGTCATCGCGAGCTGCACGCCCGCCATCAGGTTGCTCAACACCGGTCGCGCAGCAAGACCGACGACAATTCCGGCAACGCCAGCGGAGGCGAACAGGCTGATGCCGTATTGGCGCACGGGCTCAAAAGTCATGAGCACGGTGCCGAAGGTCACCAGGATCAACAACACGTCGGCGCTCCGCACCAGCACGCGGATTTGCGTATTGTGTTTGCGCGCGAGCAAATTGTCGTCAACATCGAGCCGGAAGCGACGCAGATAGAAGTTTGAAGCAATGTTCAGCGCTGTGATCGCCGCCCAGCCGATCAGACCTATCACTGCCATCGCCAGCAGCCGCGCGAGCCATCTGGCGGTATCAGGGTCGAGCGGCGCTACCGGGATAGCGATGATCACAGCCAGGATCAGCAGCGCGAGCTGGCTCAGGCCGTGCGTCTGGGTGAAGGTCGAATAGACGTAAGGGTAGCGATCGGCGAATGCTCGGCGTGCCAGCTTGCGCGCCCATCGATGCAGCGCGAGCGCAATCAGCACCGCGACAGCGAAAATCAGCAGCGCGACCACCAGGTCGGGCAGCCAGTCGAGCAGGTTTTTGATCCAGGTCAGCGCGGCCCTAAGCGAATCCATGTGGCTTTAATATCATCCATGGAAGAGAGGCGAATATGGCTTATTGCTCGTTGGCTTGAGGGTTCCGCCGCTGGACAAGGCTACGGGGAGGTGGCAAAAACGCCCGCATTCCAACGATTTTCAATGCGCGGTGGCGATGAAGAGTTTCCTGCTCAAGCTGTTCACCTGGTGGAATTCGCAGACATTCGGCACCCAGTTCTGGACCTGGATGTATGGCGAAGCCGTCGGTGAGGATGAATTTGGCAACCGTTATTATCGTACGCGCGGCGGCAACGTCGACAAGACACTCGGCTTCGAGCGGCGCTGGGTGATCTATAATGGTTATATGGAAGCTTCGAGTGTTCCGCCGTCCTGGCACGGGTGGCTGCACCACACCGTCGACACGCCGCCGACGCAGGAAAGCTACAAGCCGCGTCCGTGGCAAAAACCGCATCGGCCAAATATGACCGGTACGCCTGCCGCGTTGCGACCACCCGGCTCGACGCTGGCCGCCGGCCGCCGTCCGAAGGCAACGGGCGACTACAAGGCGTGGAATCCGGGCCCCTAATAGACACCGAATTCGGTAACGGTGCCGGTTCTGCAGCGCACCGTTCGCTTTGCTCACGCTCGGGGGACACGCCAAACTTGGTTCGTAGGCCCCTGGACCGCCCTTCCAACGCCGTATTGGCCCGTGTTAACCGGACATCGCTATCGGCGTCAGGCGAATCCACGCCGGCCATGCAAAAAAGCCGGACTTTAATGGCGCGTTGCATCTGTTCAGTCG
>JBARNC010000230.1:0-3619 GCA_049802775.1 Pseudolabrys sp.
ACGGTGCTGGGAGCCGCCCTCTGGGGCTTGCAGCTCGGCGTAACGCAGGGGCTGCTGGGAGCTACAATCGCTGACGTTGCGCCCGATCGTCTGCGCGGCACCGCGTTTGGGATTTATGATGTTGCCATCGGCGTCGGGACGTTTGTCGCCAGTGCTGGCGCCGGCGTTCTCTGGATGGCTGGTGGCCCGTCCTTGGCCTTCGCTTTCAGCGCCTGTGTCGCCATCGCAGCGATTCTTATGCTGCTGCCTCGCTCATTGCCTCAAGCGACGAACCCAGCGTCCTAACCAACGAGCGGACATCGCGATTGGCGGGCGCAAAAGTCCACATCTGGCCCTGAACCGTCCAAGCGTCTTGCTTTGACAGTTGTTTTTCAACGGAATCACGCCTAACGGAACAATTTCGCTTAAAGCGCTGCTGCCGGAGCACGTGCTCATCATCGCTGACGCGATGGCAACGAATGTGATTTTGGCACATGACGAACGGAATGTGAGCGCCGTTTTCGATGTTATCGAGCCGCTTGCGCGGGAGTTGGCAGAACACGGCCGCACCCCCGGTGGTCGTCGTGCAATTTTGAAACACATTGGAAACGCGTTGCTCGTTCAACACCGCGTCTCTGGCCTCGTTGCGGTCGCGGAAAAGCCGGACGGGAGCGAGCGGACCTTGAACGGTTTTATGCCCGGCTGGAGGATGAATACGAATTAAAGGAACGCGCTGATCTATTGACTCGAAAGCTCACAGTGATCTCGGACACCGGACAGGCTCTTGCAGACATTATCAATACCGAGCGTTCGCTGCGTCTCGAACGAATAATCGTTGCTTTGATTCTGCTTGAAACGATTTTCACCGGATATCAAATGTTCTTTCGCTAGTCTTCGATTTCGAAACTTAGCGGCTATTCGCGAATACACGGGGCCGCCTCCACTGCTTTCTCGACAATATCAGCCAGTTTTCTTGGTTATTCATCGAGCGTAAGCTACTGACGGCAGGGCTTGCAGACGGTTGAGCCACATCAATGAAAGGCGCTCGCTTCGGTGCGATTTTTTTAGTTTTCCAAATACAGGCGATGAGCCATGGAAACGCCCGTCGAGATCGATTTTCAAGGCATGGCCGCGAATCCGAGTGTCCGGGACACCCTCGCCAAACACGTCACCCAGCTAGAGGAACGGTTCGGCCGGATCACTGCGGGCCGCGTGGTTCTCAAGGCGCCCGGTGAGCATCACCGCACGGGCGGCCTGTACGAAATCAACATCCGGCTCATGCTTCCCGAGGGGCGCGAAGTCAATATCGACCATACGGCGCAGGATGACGAGCGGCATTCCGATCTCACCTTCGCGGTCAATGACGCCTTCAAGCGCGCGCGCCGGCAGTTGCAGGATCAGGTCCGTAAACTGCAGGGGCAGGTGAAGCACCACGATGGCCCGCCGTTTGGGACCGTGGTCGAGCTCGATCCTGATGGGGAGTTCGGCTTCATCGAAACGAGCGATAGCCGCGAGATCTATTTCCACCGGAACAGCGTGCTCGACGGAGAGTTTCCTCATCTGGTCGTCAATTCGCGCGTGACCTACGCGGAAGAGATGGGCGAAAAAGGCCCGCAGGCGAGCACCGTCAAGCTGATGGGAAAGCACAAGCTGCGAACATGAGCGAAGCGGCCGCCGCGACGTCAGGCAAGCCGAGGTGGGAGCATTTTCCACACGCCGCCGATGTCGGGCTGCGCGGATTTGGAAGGACGGTGGCGGAAGCTTTTGAGCAGGCGGCCTTGGCGCTGACCGCGGTGGTCACGACGGCTAATATCCGGCCAGCGGTTTCAGTCGACGTGAAATGTGAGGCGCCGGACGTCGAGCTTTTGTTCGTCGAATGGCTCAATGCCATCATCTATGAAATGGCTGTGCGCAAGATGTTGTTCTCCCGCTTCGCTGTGATGATTGATGGAACGCGGCTGACGGGAATGTTGTGGGGTGAGCCTGTCGACGTCGCGCGCCATGCTCCGGCCTGCGAGCCGAAGGGTGCGAGCTATACGGCGTTGAGGGTCGCCATGGATGAGAGTGGCGTGTGGTCGGCAGCCTGCATCGTCGACGTTTAAAGGACATCGGCTATGGATCCCGCGCGTTTTACCCGTGTCGACGAAACGACCTGGCGGATCGAGCCGCAGGGTCCAATGCGCGTGCCCGCCATCATTTATGCCGATGAAAACCTTATCCGCGGTATGGACGACAAGGTCTATGAGCAGGCGGTCAATGTTGCGATGCTGCCCGGCATCGTGCAGGCGTCCTACGCCATGCCGGATGCGCACTGGGGCTATGGATTTCCGATCGGCGGGGTCGCTGCCTTCGATCCTGATCAAGGCGGCGTGGTGTCAGCCGGAGGCGTCGGCTTCGACATTTCCTGCGGCGTACGCACGATGCTTAGCGGACTCAAAGTCTCCAATATCGTGCCTGTTCAGAGGGCTTTGGCCGACTCGCTCTTTCGCCAGATTCCCGCGGGTGTCGGCAGCACCGGCGCGATCGCGCTCGATACGATCGAGATGGACGCGATGCTGTCCGGCGGGGCGCGTTGGGCGGTTGAGCGCGGCTGGGGCGAGCCCCGCGATCTCGAACGCATCGAGGAGATCGGCAAGATGGCTGGCGCCATGCCCGAGAATGTCTCAGAACGCGCTAGAGAACGCCAGCGGCGCGAGATGGGCACGCTCGGCTCCGGCAATCACTATCTCGAAGTGCAGGCGATTGCCGAGATCTTCGACCCGGCGGTGGCCAAGGTCTATTGCCTCGCCCAGGACGATGTCGTGGTCACGATCCATTGCGGCTCGCGCGGGCTCGGCCACCAGATCGGCACCGAGTTTCTCAAGGAGATGGTCGTGACCGCGCAAGCATCGGGTATTACGCTCCCCGATCGCGAGCTCGCCTGCGCACCGATCCATTCTAAAGTCGGCCAAAGCTATTTGGGTGCGATGCGTGCTGCGATAAATTGCGCGCTCGCCAACCGCGAAATCCTCGGTCACTTTGCGCGGCGAGTCTTTGCGCATTTTTTTCCTGGCCGCGATTTGAGCCTGTTGTACGACGTTTCGCACAATACATGTAAGGTCGAGTCGCACACCGTCGACGGCAAGCGCCGCCAGCTTTTCGTTCACCGCAAGGGCGCGACGCGGGCCTTCGGGCCCGGTCACGAAAGTCTGCCGGCAACGCTTCGTTCCGTCGGACAGCCGGTATTGATTGGCGGCAGTATGGGGACGGGTTCGTATATTCTTGTCGGCGAAGCGTCGGCCGAACAAAAAGCGTTCTCGTCCGCTTGCCACGGCGCCGGCCGCGCGATGTCTCGCCATGCCGCCCTCAAGCAATGGAGCGGGCGGAAGATTCAGGACGATCTGGCGGCGCAAGGCATTATGATTCGAAGCCCGTCCACGCGCGGCATCGCGGAGGAGGCGCCCGGGGCCTACAAGGACGTCGACGCGGTGGTCGCGGCGGCTGAGCAAGCAGGGCTCGCTCGTCGCGTCGCGCGGTTACGCCCGCTAATCTGTATCAGGGGTTAATTAGGCGGCCGGCTCTGTCCACCGGCAACTGACGTGATTGACATACTAGCAAAGTGACGAAAGGCCGAGCCCTTTGTCAGGCTTTCGTCACACTA
>JBARNC010000231.1:0-14928 GCA_049802775.1 Pseudolabrys sp.
GCTGCGCTGCGATCACGCAATAATCGAATCCGATTAGACGGCACCTTGAATCAATGTTGCGCACTTGCATTCGTCATTGAATCAATATTGCTCGTTTTGGTTGTCAAAATAGTTTTGCAACACATTCACTCCAATAGCGGACATTTGCGGGGGCGGTCCGGATTGTCTGCTAATTGCCAAAGCGGACATTCCGTCAGCGCAATGTCTGCTCTGCCCCCCGAAAGTGGACATTACCTGCCACCACTCAACGCGGCGAGCGGGTCGCGCTCTGGCGCGTTCTGCCTCGGCGCGACCCCTTCCTGCCCAACTAAACGCAACACGCGGGCAGAACTGCGAACAAAAGCGTGGCGGGCCGCTTTAACGTTCGGCGTCGGTAGACCAATCGCGCCAATGCGTCGGACACACGTCAATGCATGTCTTGATTTCCACCCTGATCCAGCCGCCAAGAACACGGCGGCACGGAAAAGTAATTGCACGCACACCATTCGAATCAATAACTGCCAGTTCGAGATCGCGGTCGAACGGTGCGGTAGAAATTGGATGCCACATAAAAACAAGGCCTCGGTTGGCCCCGCCCAACGCCGCGTCTCAATGACGAAGTCTGGATTACGAAGACGTTTCGGCTAAATTAATATTAGGTAATCGGACAGATCGGGTATGTCTGCGGAGCATTGGCAGACATTGAGTAGTGTCCGGCCGAAGTCCGCTTTACACCCTCACCTTGTGGCCATGGGGCTCCAAGTTTTGTCAGCAGGGCTGCCACGCGATTATCAATACGGCTATCGCCGTCCGCTGCCGAACCTGATCTCCACGTCCACCTCAATCGCCCCGCCCATATCACCGAGGTCGCGCCGCACCTCCTCGCGCACCGCGAGGCGAACCTCCTCGGGAGCGAGATGAATGCCTGCCCGGGCGAGCCTGCGCCTTGCTCGTAAGGCGCAAAGTAGGCGGCCGTAAGTCAGCTACCCGAACAGACCAATATCTCGTTTAGTGTATCCTCGAGGGTCGTCGGTCGCAGGCGTGCTAGGCGTCGGTGATAGAAAGACCGCTCGCGCTCCCGCCTGCATGAAGCGGGTGTCGCCATGCGCCAATCCCAGTCCATCTCGCATTCTCAGGACATCGTGCATCCAACGTGCCCGAAGTGCGGCGTGACGATGTGGCTCACTCGAATTGCGCCGGATGGACCTGGTTGGGAGCAGCGCACCTTTGAGTGCCAAGCTTGCCAAAACGAAGCGATTGATGTCGTACGGGGAAACCGCCCATGACAATGCAAAATGAGCCGGGGAAGGACGTCATGTTCACCACGGTAGTGGGCCAAATATTGCTCTTGGGTGCAGCGTTAATGGTTTTGAATCTCGCGTGGCGCTACGTCTTTTGACATGACACACGAAGACACGAAGCGCCGCCACGCGCTTGAGCAGCGATTGGTCAATGTACGCTTTACCGAGCGGCTTGGGGTTCTTGAGGCGGAGCCTCACGACGACAGAGCAAATTCAGATCACTATGAAAGAATAAATTGTCCAGCTTAGCCGCCAATATTAAAGGGCAGCCGCGCGGCTGCCCCTTAACGCACCGATGCTAATACTGGCCGTAAGCTGAACTTGCTACCGCCGCAACGGCGAGCGCGCCAGCCAAGGTCGCCGCAGTGGGGTATTTGATCAACCTCATGTTGACCTCCTTTTCGATTCCTTTGTGGCAACACCGGAACCGCGCCGCGGTGCCGCAACGGCGGTCCGGAACATCTGGTCCGCAACAATGGTAGTTGGAGTCGCCACGCGGGAGGCCCACGGGAAGAGGAGCCACGTCGCTCCCTGAATGGCCGCATAGAAAGTCGCTATTTCGCATGGAACGTGCTGACAGCTGAGGCGTTAAAGCCCGACTCTATTCGGCCAAAAGGAGAGTTCCATGCGAACCAAATTACTTGTCTCAATGACAGCACTAACGTTGGTGGCGCTTCCGTTCGCTGCGCAAGCCCAAGGAACTCTACGGGGCGCGCAAGAAGGTGCCGAAGAAGGCGGACGTGCCGCTGGTCCTGTCGGTGCTGTTGTAGGAGGCACTGTCGGCGCTGCTGCCGGTACTGTTGGCGCAATATTAGGCGTAGAAGATCGTCCGCGTTTCCGCGAGTACGTTGTACGCGAGCACATACCCTCATATCGCTATGAGGGGGAACTTCGCATCGGTTCAGTCCTGCCCGAGCAGGGAGTCAGGTATTATGAGGTGCCGGCGGAGTACCACGTGACGGGTTACCGATACACCTACGTAAACGAGCATCCCGTTTTGGTTGAGCCCCGCACTCGACGTGTGGTGGAGATCATCGACTAAAATCGCGAATTGGTGATCAGCAATTTGAAAGGGCCGCTCCCACCGAGTGGCCCTTTTGATTTTTTCTGAATGGTTTCATAAGCGATGCCATTGGGAAGCGTCCGGGAAGCTGCCTAAATGCCTCGCGACGGCGCAATCATATTTAGCGATCTCATCGGCAAGCTCGATGTGCTGCGCCGAGCCTCTCAACTTCGTGAGATCACACACCACTGGGTCTCTAAAGTTCAAACGGAGGAACCCATGTCCGACAATAATTCAATGGCCGTAGCCGACCGGAAACGTATCAAATGAGGATCATGAGCTGCGCCATTGGTCTCGCAGATTTGGCGTTTCAAGCGATGAGCTTAAACGTGCCGTGAGCAAAGTCGGCGTGATGGCTGACGATGTGCTCACGCACTCGGGAAGTCCTGGCTGTATTCAGCCGCGCCACCGGACGACGTTGCCTAAACCACGTTGCGGTCTAGCCGTTGTCCCTGGTATTTCGTGAAATAATTGGCGCGTTACTGCGTACCGCTCTTCGATGGCGCCGGGGTGATCGGCTGCGGCGATGACAAGCCCGAGCCCGTCGCGCTCGGCGGTGTCGCGGTGCGGCTGGCCGCGGTAGGCAGTGCGGAACCGCTGCTTGCAGTGTTGCTGTTGTTATTCCAGCTGGCAAAGATAATGAAACCGATCAGCAGCAGCAGCGAGATACCGGCAACCACCCAACTCCACACGCCACCGGCGTCCTCATGGCGGCGAACCGGGTCGCTCAAGACGATCAAACGCGGATCAGTAAAACGTGGATCAGTCATGGCATCCTGCTTGGTTCGGGACGCTTTGTGTCGTGAAGGAAACCCGCTAACCGTCACAGCAGTTCCTTGTCTTGGAACCAAACGGGGCGACCCTAGTTAAGCGGGTGCCGTTTGCCTTATCCCCAAGCCCCCTACCCCGAGGCACGCGGCACTTCATGATCGGGGCCGCCCTTTTGCCCCCGGGCGGCCCTTTTTCTTTGCGCGTGCCGATGCGAGCGAAACCTCGATGGCGTCAGGCCTGTAGGATAATGAGGCTCAGTTTTGTCAGTAGGGCGATTATCCGATATTTTCGGGTCGTAGTTTTGCAGATTGCCATCGCGCCTGAACTCCTGAACGGCCTGCAATCGTGCAGCGGCGTCTTCGAGAGATAAGAATTCATGATTGGCTTAATTAGCTTCTTCATGAATTAAGTGAACCGCTTATCCCTCGGTTCGACGGCTGCGGCCGGGTTGCGGTTGTCATTACCGCCGGCATGCTCGATGGGCTTCAGATGACGACGCGGCTACGGGTCATGAGGCTCCAGTTGTGTCAGCAAGCGGGCGTGCCCAATGGGCAATATCTCCGCAGGGTAGCAAGCGGGCGTTGTCCAATAGACAATCACTCCGCAGGCGCGGCTTCCAATCCATACAGAGGACGGTCCCACCAATCCAACGGATGCACAGGGTTGCGCAATGCGCTGAAATCATTTCGGAAAACCGCCTGCTCAAAAAGCTGGAAGGGCGGCCTTTCATATAAGACGACGGGGCGACCATTTCGGCTTGCACGATCAGGTCGATCAACTTGGCTCTTTGTGTCTCGGCCGCTTTCATCCCGCTGGCCTCCGACGGAAGTCCAGACATGACCGGGCGCGAGAAAATTTCTTGAGATCAAGGACTCACAATTTGAGGCCCCGATTCTTTGTGGCAGGGCCCGCCGCTGTCACGCCGCCTGTTTCGCCAGTAAGTGTGCGAGGGCCTTTTTCCCCTCTTTAAGCGCCTCTGCCATGCTCTCAAAAAAGACGGCCGAGCGCTCTACCGGGTCATTCTTACCGGCACAATAGATTTCCCACCGCCACGGCTTGGGCGGATTCCCTCGCCTCTTCACGACGAACGAAAAATCGGCTGGGTCGAATTGCTCACTCATGCACCATAAATGGTGATGGTCGTCTTAGGTTTCAAACTGCCGTTTGCAGCAATCAGCGACGGCTGTGCACAAGTTAAGATAAGCGGCTACGGCGTGATATCGTGTTGCATAATTTTGGTTAATCCGATTCGGGAGGTTGAAGGTGGCAAAGAAATCCAAGAAGGCAAAGCGCGGCGCCCCCGCGCGCAAGAAGAAGGGGATGAAGAAGGCGAAGCCAGCCAAGAGGGCAAAGGCTAAAAAACGCGCGCCAAAGCCCGTCCCGGCTCCGATGGCTCCCCCACAGCCAGCTCCGGCCGCGCCGACCCTCGGTGGCATGACCGAAGATCAATAGACCACTACGGCAGGCAGGAACGAAAACGGCCCTAGGGGTCATCAAAGGCGCTTCAGTTTTGTCAGCAGTGGCCATACGCGATTATCGATATTCTTGGGAATGCCGCGTTGCAGCGCAGTCGCGTTTAGTTTGATTTGAGAGAGCAAACCTGTGAGTGCGGTCCTCAAACTCACTCTCCAGAGTTCGGAGGTTTCGATGCTCGCACGACCTACCTTAACGAGACCAGTTCAGGATAGCGTAAGTACTCCAAAGACTCAGGCACGCCCCACCGAGGAACGGTTCCTCTTAAAGGTGGACGGACAAATCAAGCGTTCGTTCAGCAGCAAGGAAGCTGCGGCGACCGCCGGGGCTGTGGTTAAGAAGGCTTATCCGGTCGTGGTCGTTACCGTTGTAGATACGGAGAAACACACCACCGAGATCATCAAAGCGTAGGTAAGCCCTGCTTTGGTGCGCGAGGGCAAAGATCACACCTGCAAGGCAGTCGAGCGCCAGTCCCGGGTTAAGCGATCGTCTGAAAGACGCAAGATTTCCACTGGAATCGCCGCCCTTGGCAGCGCCGATGTCCCCCGTTAGCCTCGATTTATGGCCGACACTATTGTTACAGCGCCGCCCGTCCGCGCTGCCGTGCCGCTGCGGGCGTGGTACATCATGGCAGCGGTGGTGGCCTTCGCTGTAATGATGGCGGCTATCTTTAGCCCAAGCCTGTGGTTCCTCAACTTCGTGCATGTGATGACCGGCGCACTGTGGACCGGCATTGACCTGTTCATGGGCTTCATCATCGGCCCGGTGTTGCGTCACGTCTCTTTCGATACCCGCCGTGCCATGATCGGCGGGCTAATTCCGCGCACGCTTATCCTGATGCCGACGCTCTCCGCCATCACCTCCACCTCGGGATGGTTCTTGGCGGTGCGGATGGGCTTTCTCGACCTCGGCTATCCCGAGTTCTGGTGGGTCATTGCCGCGCTCGCTATCGTCACCGTGCTCACGGTGCAAGGGCTTGGCTATCTGCTGCCGACCAATATCCGGCTCTATTTCGAGGTACATAAGCCGCAACCCGATACGCAAAAGATCGCGCGCTGGATGAGAACCTATTTGCGCGTGGTGGCGGTGCAGGGCACCATGCAGGTCGCAATCATTATGGTCATGGCCCGCTTCGCCACGGGATTCTAGGCCATCGTCCACGCTGCGGCATGCTCGGCGGGATGAGGATGGAGCAGACTTGTCGCCATATCCGCTAATACACCTTGGTGAGCGCGCAAAATAAGAGGCTGCGTCAAAGTCAGTCGGGCGCGGCCTCGATTGGGCCAAAAAAGGCCCTCCTCCCAACGGAAATTAGTCACATGCAAAACGCCGTCGAACGTAATTCGTTCACTTTAGAAGAATCGAAACTATTTTGAACAATTATTCCTCCACATCATTATTGATCTATGAGCGAGCGAGCCACAACACGACTGTTCGGCTGGTCTTTGGGCGGTTTATTTTTCGCTCTGCTGGCGCTGAACGCCGTTTTTCGTTGAGCTGCGGCTATTAACAACACAACTCAAAAAACAATTTTGCCGCTAATATTTGCCAAATAAAAACTGCCGGCAAAAGTATGCCTCGCAATAAAATTCTAGATAAATTCTAGGGTTCCACAGCCCCTTGGCGGAACGGACCTCGACACGAGGTATTGACGTAATACGAACCAAAATTCGCGTAACCGCTCCAATGGATTGGTTCCATGTGGAGAAAACAAATGTCCGGTGATCCGAAAACCAATGAATGGAACTTACTCAAAGCCCGGTTTGATGCGCTGGTGCACGATGAAAACTTGAGTGATGACAGCATCGAAAAGATTCTTGATGCTCAATTTCGTCGCCGCTTCGCTGAATTGATGAACCGGGCTGCCGGCGTAACGCCTAGCCGATGGCGGTTCGCTAAGAATCGTGTCGATGGGCATTGAAAATGGCTGGCTGATTGATCCTGTTGCCGTGTGATCCTACCATCGACTCGGAGCCACACGGGGCGGAGGCAATGGGCTACAATCAACGCAACGACGAAATCCGCGACAATATCGAGCGGATGCGACGTGACCGCGAAGCCGATGCGGATGCTCTCGCGATCGTCCGGCAATTCAACGCAGGGCTTTCAACCAAGAAATTCGCATGGTTCTGGCCGACGATTGCCGCCGCCCTTGTTTCAAAACACCATTGGCTAATCATCGCGTGCGACAGTTGCGACACGGTGATTGACCTTGATCTCACTGTGAAGCGGCGTGATCCGAACGCGCCTATCCGCATTGCGCATGATGATGTTCGCTGCCCGCGCTGCAATAGTCACGGGCGCACGCGCATTGCAGGATTAGCGCGTTATCCCTCGATTTGACGCCCTGATTCTTTGTGGCAGGGCCCGCCGCTGTCACGGCGCCTGTTTGAGACGAGGCCGCCTCCATGCCGATGAAGATCAGTCGATGGGAAGGTCTGTATCCGCGGATACAGAGCGCAGCAAAGCATATCCGCTGCGGTTTCGTTTGCGGCTACCGGAAAATTGCCGGTCCGTTCCGGTCGGTACGGAGCGCGATCATTGGTGCCGCTCAACCGGGTGTACGCGGTCCTGACCCAAGCGAGGACCGGGCCACCAAGAAGGAGCGAGAGCAATGAGAGCATGGAGCAACATTGTCGCAAGAGGGCCTTGCCTAATGATCAATCTCGCCGCAGGCGTGGCAAGCGGGCGTTGTCCAATAGACAATATCTTCATCTTCGCACTCGGAGCGACCGGGATGACCGTCGAAGGACGCGGTCAAGACAGGCGAAGTCCCCCCTCCTTTATTCGCATCGTTCGGGCTGCTCTACAGATCATCTAAAAAGAAACGGCTTTATCACCCCCTATGCTTCTTGAACGCATTACATTGCCTGCACACCAAAATCAGATTTGTCGGGTGGTTGGAACCGAAGCTCTGGGAGGGAACTTTGGCCGTTACCGGTTATCCAGTGTTATTACCAAAAGTCGCTGCCTGATCTGCCCGTCGAGATCGAGCGGCGCTGTTCCGAGTCCATATCAGGTGGCGGAGTGTGGCTTGTCCGATATTTCACCACCTTGACTGTTACATTCGGACAAACCGGGCATTCAAAAGTACGTTTATCGTAGTCCGGCTTGTCAGGCTCGATGCAGGCGAGCCACATCTGTGCCTTGCAGACTTCGCAAAAAGGGCGACCGATGATCCGCTGTTGCGGAAGATTTTGGTCCTTTCGCACACCACGCCTCGTTTTTTCGGTTACGGGCGCTTGATGGAGGCTCAGCTCAGGCGGCAAGGCCCGCGGGCGCCACGCAAGCGCCTGCAACGTTTACTCGTGAAGGTGACCACAGTCCGTCAATTGGATGACCTTTGCCTGACGTTTCGCGTGCGCCGGTTCTAATTTACCGGCAAATAGCTTTGGTGGTGTCCGATAGCCGCAGTTTTATTTTGTAAACTTTTGAGAGTAAGGTCTGTCAGAAATTTTGAGAGTAGGGTCTGTCAGAAATTAAGACGAATAGCGGCGAGGCTTAGAGCGACGGCAATTAAGAAGGTAAACGCAAAAAGCGTGTTCCACATGCCCACGTCCCCCGCTGGCGCAGGCGTAATTTGATTTTTGTTTTGTGACTTTTTTTGGATTCGGCACCATCATCGCAGGCGGCATAACGTGAACCTGAGGTTGATTGTTACCATTTTTGTGATCGTCGCCGCGCCAATATGTGCGCAGGCTCAAAAGCCGACCCCGGCGAAGATGACCAAGGCAGACGCGCAAAAGGTCCTCAAAATAATCAGCAGCAACAAGGCCAAGACCCGAATTTATTGCGAAATGGCCAAGCTCGGTGACCAGATGGAGCAAGCTAACGAGACGGGAGATGCCAAGAAATTCGATCAGCTGTTTCAGAGAATATACGAATTGGGAAAAAAGCTGGGTCCCGAATATGCCGCGCTGATTGACGGACTTCAGGACATCGACCCACAATCCGAAGTTGGTCAGGAGATTAGTTCGACGCTGGATGCGCTCGATAATTTGTGTGGGGGGTAATGCACGATCTGGATTTTTTATTTTGGAATTTTTCTTGAGTGGCTGTGAAAGCGCGGAGAGAGAAAACCAGCTTCATCAGCCATCAGGCGTGCCCTTTAAGAACTGCGGGATATCTTCGGTCTTGGGCATCCATTCTGACGCACGGGCGGCGATTTATCACAAAGGTCACATGACCTATACCAACGTCTTATACGCCATCGGACTTTTTGTGACGACAAACACAGCGGACCAAGCGTGCGGAGCCTAAAAAACAATTCAATAACTTATAGCGTGCGCTCTGCGCATTAGGAGACAACGATGAACAAGCACGTACCTTACATTTGGCGAAAAAACTACTGCAACAACGGGCCATGGCCGGAAAAAGTTCTACAGACCGCGCACGAAAAAGCGCGGCAATATTTGAACCGTGCCGCTACATCATCAACTCGTTATTGCAGAAATATGGATGCTGGCGCGGTTTGATTAGACATGCGGTTCAAAACCGAAAAACGTGATTGGTCTCGCCATCCTTCGTGGTCGGGATTGATTCGAAGGATACTCAGGACCGTATTCGTCGCGTACCGGCCCGAACTACACTACATGCGCGGACCGGGGCCGAAGTGGCGAGAGAAGCACACTCGCCCGCCGGGATGATCTGAAGAAATGCGCCCTGACATTTTGTCAATGCGCACGCCCGCGCTCGATATCTTCATAACGATACGGTGAAACGGTTCGCGCCGTGCATCGTTGATGGACACTGCCCTTTGCCCATCGATCCTATCCCGAATCGTCAGCCCACGTAGGCGATGCGCTTCTGGGCATCTGCCTCGGCCGGGTTCTTTGGCTGCGCAGGCAGTTGAAGCACTGTTGCCGCCTGACCCTCGCACAGGAGCGTCAGCAACTCGATCCGCCCATCCGGGAATTCGAGCGCATCGTGATGTGCGGTTGACGTTTCCTTGTTGACTTGCCGAAAGATTGCCGTCCGGTGGTATTAGCCGCCGACCAGCAGATAGACTGCGACAAAGAGCGCGATAACCCCGAACGCCGCGCGCGCTGCGGTTGTGTATTTCACTATGTGGTCGTCTTCAACTTGCGGCATGGGCGTGCTCCACGAGTGGTGACGCTGTACCACGAAAGGACACCGCTGCGCCGACTGCGACTGTTCCGCCGTTGCGGTGCAAACGGCGTTAAAAAGCGAATGTTCGCGGCCGGTATCTATCCGCCACCACTACTATCAGCGCCGGGCAGTAATTCGCGCTCGACTCGCGAGCAAGCAGTGGTGAATTTCAAAGCACGGTGGGTGGGCACTCCTCTAGGATCGCGATGACTTCGCCTGTGACAGGATCGATCTTTCTTACCGGCGACGCCGCGCCTTGCGATCCGTAATCGCGTTCGAGCGCGCGCTTGAATGCGGCTGCCGCTGCGCTTCGATACCCGGGCGGCTGCTTAATCCTGGGAAAACGCCTCTTAGTTTGCCGACGTTTCGGCGCATCGTGCATGTTCTTCGGTCCTCGTTATGCAACGACTGAGGCCGCAGATAGTTCCACTAGCGCAGGCATGAGCAAAAACTCATTTCTTTAGTCATCCTGACAAGTCGATTCGTCACCGAATCTGTCTGTGCCAATTCTGTTGCACAACGCACCGCACCCTAAACAAGCCCGCGTGATTGCTGGAACCGCCGTTGCTCTAGTCGCGTTGCCCGTGTGAACCGAACGCGAGGCACAAAAATGCCGCTGTTATTCTATTTCCCATTCATCGTATGGATGGGCATGGTGAAGGTCGTGCAGGACGAAATGCGCGTTCCACAACCTGCTCACGACTCCATCAGCCCAAAGTAACGCAACCGCGCATGCGTTGCAGAATCAACGGGCTGCCATCTGCCGTCAGCCATCTCGATTTTGGTGGTTGTCGGTGATTTTGATTTTTCGTTTCGGCCACCGACAGCAGACGAGAAGGTTTCGGCAGACGAGAAGGAATGTCGGACTCGTGAAGCAGGACTTGACCGCGTCAAGCGTTGAGTCAGAAAGGAGTCGAGGACCATGACCAACGACAACCAGACTGAACTGCACACGACTCATTCGGTGATCACTCAGGAAGCGCTGGCGCAGCTCGGCGGCGGCCGCTTGGCCTATGTCAAGACGATTCGCTCCGAAGATGTCGCAAGCCTGTTCCCGCAGGCGCCGAAGATTGCGCCCGGCATCAAACTATTCTCGCTGCATGCGGCCGATGGCACACCGATCGTGCTCACCGATACGCGCGAAGCTGCGCTCGTCAACGCGTGGAGCCAAGAGCTCGAGCCGGTCAGCGTGCACTGACCGCATACTACGAAAATTCAAGGGACAATACTCGCCGATGGCGGGATGGCCATGCGGCCTCTCGTGGATCGTCGCATCGTTGCTCGTCCGTCGGGCTCCAGTATCCCGCTCGATGTTCCCCGAAAGCGGACATTCACTCCGGGCCATGAGACCTCCAGTTTTGTCAGCAGGCAGCCCCCGACCGATGGTCACGACATTATGTCTGAGCAGGCGTTGAAGGTCTGTAACGGCTAAACAGCACCAGCAGCCGGGCGATAGTCGGCTGAAACCAGCACACTGGAAGGGGGTCGCTACGCGGGCGATCCGGCCACACCAGCACTAGTGCATCGCGGCGAAAGCATCACGATTTTTGTAAAATTGATTCACACAAAACCACAATTAGCTAATTTTGCGATCAGATAATAACGTCATCGGAACGGGTGGCGTTCCGCCCTATCGGAACAGAAACAGCGACAAGGGGTTAAACGACCAACCGGCCTTCCTGTTATGTGAGCGTGCCATGCCCCACATCGACTTCGCCTTAAACTCAATGGTGTCCATTGGCGGTGGCGCCACGCCATGTCCGCTTTACCCCCGAAAGCGGACATGTGCAGTGCACTAGCCCATGTCCCCTAAGTGCCAATAGCGGACATAACGACATATCCGGTGCCGCTGCTACTGCGGGCGACCGCGGCGTTTCGCTGAGCGCCTCTGTTCTGTAGGGTTGGCGAAAAAGTACGGGCTCGGATTGCAAAAACCGCGATTGCCAGCGAGCACAGTCGGATAACATTGTTCCAAAGATTGATATTGGCAGTCCCAATACACGTCGAGGCCCGTGTTGATGACCGCACACCAGGGAGCCTCGTAGGCCTTAGCCGGCTGCAGACCAACGACCACAGCAGCAAGAGCAACGACAGCCGGCGAAAATTGTGCGGACCATCTTCAACCTCAATATGTATAGGTCTTCGGCAACCGTGATTAGACCTGACAAAGCCACTTGGCGGCTTCTGCCCGGGCTTCGACCTTACCGAAGGGCTGATGGTAATCGCCCGGTGTCGTCAACTCGTTCCAATTTTGGGGGCGACGCCGTTCCGCGATACGTGCTGCGATAGCGACCCAGCTGGTCCAGTTCATGAAGGTGTTTGACATGGCTGCCTCCAATGCTTGGAGTACGTGTATGCAAAATAGGATCGCACGCTGCGTTCCGCATGTGATGAGGGTCACAGAACTTGCGTTTGGTATCTCGCTACAGGCGGATGGAACTCAGAACTTTTGGTTGGTGTTTTATAAATTGTTCGCCGCTCGCGCTTGTGCTTCTTGCCACAACGGCGCGGCCTGCTCCGGTGATAGCGCCGACATACAGCCGGTGAAAATTCCACGGCGCCCGACCCCAAAAGCGGACATCACACCTGTCGGGCTCGGTTTACCGGGTTAATTAAGTGCAGCAGTGACGCGTAAGAAAGTCGCAGGAATGGATGTGGCATTCTGGCTCGGGCTTTTGTTTTGGCTGTTGAACAGATCTTCCAGTTCTTTCTGCAGATCAGCGGCTCGACCGTTCTTTTCTGCAGCTTCGAATGCATTCATGGTTGGCCCGTAGTATTTTCTGAATGCATCAACGAACTCTGACGGGGGTTTGGGAAAGTTGAAAGTATACGTGTCTCTGACGAATGATATCTTCTCTTTTGGAACCCCCGCGCCTGCAAATCGCTCTATTACGTTATTCTCAACCCCCCACGTCATGGGGCTGATGAAGCCTTCCGGTGGTGGAGGCGAATATGAAGAGCTGATTTTCAGGATTTGCGCGACCAATGTCGGATCGTTTGGAATCCAGTTGCCCATAACAATCCGGCCGCCGGGCTGGGTCACGCGCACCATCTCCTTTGCCACGTCAAACGGCTTTGGCGCAAACATCGCTCCGAAGATGCTCACGACGAGATCAAAGGTACGATCTTTCAGCTCGTGTAAATTGGACGCGTCGCCCTCTTGAAACTTGCAGTTCGTGAGGCCCTGCTCCTTGGCACGCTTGTTTCCGGCCTCAACAAGGTTTTTCGCGATATCGGCGCCTAACACGTTTGCTCCTAGTCTCGCCTCTGGTAAGGCCGTCGTTCCGTCGCCGCATCCGAGATCCAAAACCTTGAGTCCTTTTGTGATTCCGAATCCTTTAACGAGCGTCTCTCCGCTCTCTCTCATACTCTCCGCGATGCGAGTGAAATCGCCTTTTTCCCAAAGTGCTTTGTTTGCATTCATGTGAGTACTCTCTTTCCTTTGCTCATGGCGACGTTATTGGCCCAAGTTTAAGTGAGTTGTCCAGGTATCGATCGAGAGACGCATGTCGCTTTGGGCCATAAGCGGACATTACGCTCTCTATCAGTTGGCGTTCAGGACCGATGCTTCCATGCGTCACAGTGACTCTCATAAATTTTCTTCTGAGTGTGGAGACAAGCCACCCTTTCGGCCGCAACCGTATTCCTCGCACAGATGCGAAAGATCGCCCTCGCAGGGATAGCCTGTGATCGGACAAGAAAGTTGAGACTGGCTACGTTGCGACCGGTCAGACACGCTAGCCCGGAACCGTGGATTCTCCCAAAAAAGACTTTCAGTCATTGCGTGCCTCGAACCGATTTCCAAACCAGCTTCGTTCTCCCATAAGGTCTTCGTTCAGCTCTCGTTCGGTCGAATCGCACCATCTAAGCCCCGAATAATGTGCAATGATGGCGTGTTCCCCACTGAGCTCAAATAGAGCTTTGATCACTCGAGCGACTAACGAGACGATTTGAATGTACATCGTGTTACCTTTCCTTCAGCACTGCTTCAGGCGTCACTTTGGGGCCAAAGTTAATGCGATCGCTCGGGCTAACCGCGTCAGCGCTTTCTCTGACTTGACTCGTTGATCTCGGCGGCACGGCTTAAATATTGGCGGGCGTTTTCGTGCGCGATCTCCAGTACTTTTTCGGGTGAGGCCGCCTCGTTTCGATAATTCTTCCGCCAAATGTAGGGTACGTTCTTGTTCATCGCTCTCTCCGTAAGCTGTATCGGTTGTCGATTTGTGACAACTTTATAGGCGCAGACCTACGGGCAGTCCTTGAGCAACGCTTGATTTTTCCTTTAGAGCCGCATGATTTTACAACCATGCGGCAATTCTTGAGTCCGTCGCTCGAAAAAAATTGGGCATGCGTATCGCTCAACTACACCAACGTATAATTGTTTTGGCAGCCAATTCGATTCTGGGGATGATGTGACAGCGATCCGTGTCGCACCGGCAAAGATCATCAAATTTTTGGCCAGAGGATAACAAGACAAAGTTGAGCCCAAAGCCTTAAGCAGCGGCCGAAACTTTTGTCTGGGATGCATGCGCAAACTTACCGAGAAATCTCAGGTTGCATCCGGTCGATCACCGATAGTGCCAATTATCTCAGGGAAATGTGACTTGTTGAAAGCACCTCACGTAATCATCATTGACGATGACGAATCCGTTCGAAACGCGATGAAGAATCTCATCAGAGCGCTCGGCTATTCCGTAGATGCCTTTGACTCAGCGAAGGCGTTTTTGGAATCAAATACGGTTCAAACGGCGTCTTGTCTGATTTCAGATATACATATGCCGGAAATGAGTGGGGTTGAGCTTCAGCGGCACCTGTCCGCCGCTGGCCACCGGACGCCGATCATTTTTATGACCGCACGCCCTAACGACGCAACGCGTGCCTGTGTGATTGGAGATGGCGCGATTGGCTATCTGGGTAAGCCTCTGTGCGAGCGGAGACTTCTTGCCTCCCTTAATCAGGCACTCAACCTAGATCATTAGAGGCCGTGGCCACCTTAGACGGACTCGTGCGCCAACCCGATTGAGATAGCCGTAGATGTAAAGCTTCAGCAGAACAGAGGGATGATATGAAGGTCGACCGGTTACCTCGGGAGCGACCCCGTCGAACCCGGATAGGTCGAGTTCGTCAACAAAGGCATCGATCACCCGAACCGGATTGTCCTCGTCGATCCAATCTTCCAGGCATTCCGGAAACAGCGTCGTCTGCCCGCGATCGATCCCCTCAACGAAGCGC
>JBARNC010000232.1:0-2398 GCA_049802775.1 Pseudolabrys sp.
GTTACGCGATGACCGACGAGCAGATCCAGGAAATCTATGCGCTCGCGCGCGAGTCGTTTTTTGGCGGGCAGAAAGCGTTCCAGCTTCAGGCCTATCCGTTCCGCATGACCGCGCTGAACATGGCCAAACACCGCAACAATCCGAACTTCGCGTTTTGGACGATGATCAAGAAAGGCTACGATCATTTCGAGGCCATCCATCGGGAGCCGAAGGTCGCCGTCTGCGAGAAACGCTACGTGTTCGACGCCGCTGCACCCGAAAATGCCTCGCAGGCGCTTTCATTCAATGCGCGCGGCAAGTGCCCGGTCTATGAACTCGACAAGAACATCGCCAATGCGGTGCTCGATAAACAGCGGCATGAGCAGTTCCAGATGGCCGAATATATCGCCCGCGGCGTAGATGTGGTGCCAGCGCGCAACGGCGTCGACGGCGGCATGAACCCGGTATTCGCGTCCAAGCTCACCATCGACAATAACGGGCAAGTCTATCTGGTCGCCGGCAACACGATGGTGCCCGGCGCGTTGCCGCGCACGCCCAATTCGCCGGCCACGACTGCTGTAACGCCGCAGGCGCCACAGACCAGCCAGCCAGTGGTGATGGCGAGCGTACCGATCCGGCAGGCGGCGCCGCAGCCGAAGCAAGACGAAGCCCCGCAACAGCGGCCAACCTCGATCGCGGGACTGTTCGGCAACCTGTTTACCGGGTCGCAGGCGCAATCCCAGCCGTCCGCGCCGGCAACCGAGAGCGAGCTGCGCGGCACCAATACCGAAATGGCCGCCAAACCAAAACGCGCCGCTCCGGTGCGCACCGCTTCCGCTCCGGCCGTGCCGCATCCCAAGCCGCACGAAGCCGCGCCACCCGCGCCTGACGTGGTGGCGAACAATGCCCCCGCGCCGGCCCGGGCGCCACCCATGCAGCAAGCCCGCGACGATCAAAAGACGCCCGCGCCCACGCCGGACCTGCGTACCGCCTATTTGTCGTCGCCGCTGCCGAGCGACAGCGGTTTGCTGACGGGTGCGCAGCCGGTGGTTCCTGCTAGTTCATTCGAAAGCCGCTGGGCCGCAGCTCGATGAATCAGACGTGACGGAAATCCGTGCTTGTAAGCCCGAGATGAATGCCGACCAGAACAATCTAAATGTTTATTGCCGCAACGTTTGTCCGCTTTGGGTGGTGGTCTCAACCGGTCGACGCAACACTCTATCCTGAAATGGAAAGCTGGAGTGTGTAGCGATGGGTCAGAAATTTCGTCGTGGTTTCACTGCGACAGAGAAGACGGAGTTGTGGGATCGCTGGCAGAAAGGGGAGTCGCTGAAGGCGATCGGGCGAGCATTCGGTAAGCCGTCATCGTCCATTTATTACCAAGTCGCCCCACACGGAGGGATTCGTCCGGCTCCCCAGCGTCGCTCGCGATTGGCGTTGACGCTCGCGGAGCGCGAGGAGATATCCAGGGGCATAGCGGGGCATCAATCGGCCCGATCGATGGCCCGGCTGCTGGGCCGCTCGCCCTCGACGGTGAGCCGAGAACTTGGCCGCAATGGCGGCTATGATTGCTACCGAGCGGCGCTGGCTGATGAGAAGGCCTTCCTGCGAGCTCGTCGCCCAAAACGGTGTAAGTTGGCGGACAGTGCTCAGCTACGACAGGCCGTGGCGGGGAAGCTCAGATTGAATTGGTCGCCCGAGCAGATCGCCGGCTGGCTGACGAGAGCGCATCCTGACGATGAGAGTTATCGCGTGTCACACGAGACGATCTATCGCAGTCTGTTTGTTCAAGCCCGTGGCGTGCTGAAGAAGGAGCTGCTGGGCCATCTTCGATCGAGACGGACGATCCGTCGATCGAAGCGGGCTGGTCTCAATGGCGACAGACGGGGGCAAATCAAGGATCTCGTCTCAATCCGTCAGCGGCCGGCAGCGGTTGAAGATCGGGCGGTCCCTGGTCATTGGGAGGGCGATCTCCTATCCGGGTCGAAGAACAGCTACATCGCGACCTTGGTCGAACGTCACACGCGTTATGTGATGCTAGCGAAGGTAGCCAATAAGGACACCCAGACGGTCATCGCCGCGCTCATTAAGCAGGCGAAAAAGCTACCGAATGAGCTGTATAAGTCGCTGACCTGGGACCGGGGTAAGGAACTTACTGATCATCGACGATTTACGCTGGCGACCGACGTCGACGTTTACTTCTGCGATCCGCAAAGTCCGTGGCAGCGCGGGTCGAATGAGAACACCAACGGGCTGCTGAGACAGTACTTTCCAAAAGGAACTGACCTGTCGGTGCATTCGCAAGCACATCTGAATAAAGTGGCGCGTCGGCTCAACGAACGGCCACGGGAGACGTTGGGATTCGAAACCCCGGCAGAGAGATTTAACGCTTGTGTTGCGTCGATCGGTTGAGCCGGCT
>JBARNC010000233.1:0-6018 GCA_049802775.1 Pseudolabrys sp.
CCGCGCAAGGTTTCCTACGGCAAGATTCTTCAGATTTATTTCTCGGTCGCGCACGACCCGACGCAGCTTAACCGCCAGGGTCCGGACGCCGGTCCGCAGTATCGCTCTGAAATTTTCCCGCAGAGCGAGGCGCAGCAGCAGATCGCCAAGGACTACATAACGCAGCTGGACAAGACTCGTATCTTCAAGCGTCCGATCGTGACAAAGACCGATACGATGAAGACGCCATTCTTCGCGGCCGAGGCCTATCACCAGGATTATGCGATCAAGCATCCCTGGCAGCCCTATATCGCAATCAACGATGCGCCGAAGGTCGAGAATTTGAAGAAGATGTTTCCTGATGTCTGGCGCGATCAGCCGGTGACGGTGGCGGAGGCCGGCGGGGTTGGCGGTTAGGCAGGTTCGCTCGGAACGGTTCGCACCAACGCCCGGCAATTCATTGGCGCGGCGGCAAATCTCGATTTTATTTTTCTGGAAGAAATTGAAAGACCACGCTGCGGCGGCGCATTTTCTATTTAACGTCAAGCATGGTTGAAGGCAGCGCCAGACCCCCAAACATGTCGTCGGACAATTTTGTGCGATAGAGGATTTCACCCATCCAGATGAAACGGCTCGTTGTGGCACGCCCGAGCAACCCACGCGATCGCGTCCTGGTACTGAGTCGACTGCAAAGGCAGTGGGTAGATCCGGCACCTCGATGAATATCTCACGCACTACATCGACACGCAGGCTTGGCTGCCGCGCAACATCGTTATTGTGAACAATAGCACCTCCTGGGTTGATGATTCTGCCTGTGGGTTCATGTCGACAATCGTTGGCCCAACGCCGTCAGTGTCTTAGAGGCGTCTCTTGCTCATTGTTGACCAGGCAGCGGCAGCTACGCGTGATGAACCAGGTGTCGATTTCGAGACGCCAAAAGGTTGGGTTGAACTTGCCACCTAGTGCAGCCGGAATTCCCCGTCGATCGCCTTGAACTCTGCCGCCTTGATCAGCTTGCAATGCGCCACGCGCACGGAATGCAGCGGGCCCTCCAGCTTCTCCTGCCAGAAGGCCAGGAAGCGATGCAGCTCGGGAAATTCAGGGAACAGATCGTAGTTCTGCCAGACGTAGGATTGCAGCAGCCAGCGATGATCGGGACGCCGATACAGAATGTGCGCGGTCGTCAGGCCGTAGCCACGGACCTGGTTGCGGAAATCTTCTGAAACCATTGCGTGCCCCGTTTTTGATTCGAACACAATTTTCCAGTCCCGGCGGTAAGTATGCAATGCAATCTTGCGAGCCTGCCAACAGCCCGGCGGCGGCCCTGCCCGCGCCGCTTTGGCAAACCCGGCGGGCACCGCGCAGTTCCCGGTGCATGGCTGTTAACCATTGAGCACTAAGGACTTCCGGCGGCTCTTGGCACTCGCTTCAAATGAGTGCTAGAAAATTTTTCAGTGACCCTTGCGGGCAAAAAAATCGCCACCCATGTGGCGGCAAGGTGCTGGCAGGGAGACCTGTCAGCTACCAAAAAAACCTAGCTCGTCCAATAATTTAGGAGGACTGCCATGAAGTTTCGTCCGCTTCACGATCGCGTAGTCGTTGAGCGCATCGATGCCGAGGAAAAAACCGCCGGCGGCATCATCATTCCCGATACGGCCAAAGAGAAACCGTCGCAGGGTGAAATCATCGCCGTCGGCCCGGGCGGCCGCGACGAGAGCGGCAAGCTGATCCCGATTGATTTGAAAGTCGGCGACACCGTGCTGTTCGGCAAATGGTCGGGCACCGAAGTGAAGATCGACGGTCAGGATCTCCTGATCATGAAGGAGTCCGACATCATGGGCGTGATTGAAGGCGGCCGCGCCGCCAAAAAGAAGGCCGCTTAAGGCTGCCGATCTGAAATCTAGATCAGAGGAACACAAACAATGGCTGCTAAAGAAGTCAAATTTTCTGTCGATGCCCGCGACCGCATGCTGCGCGGCATTGATATCCTTAACAATGCGGTGAAGGTTACCCTCGGCCCGAAGGGCCGCAACGTCGTGCTCGACAAATCATTCGGCGCGCCGCGCATCACCAAGGACGGCGTGACGGTGGCAAAGGAGATCGAGCTAGCCGATAAGTTCGAGAATATGGGCGCACAGATGGTGCGTGAAGTTGCGTCCAAGACCTCGGATGCCGCTGGCGACGGCACCACCACCGCGACCGTGTTGGCCGCGGCAATCGTGCGTGAAGGCTCGAAGGCAGTGGCCGCGGGCATGAACCCGATGGACCTCAAGCGCGGCGTCGATCTCGCCGTTGAGGCTATCGTTGAAGACCTCAAGAAGAATTCCAAAAAGGTCACCTCGAACGAAGAGATCGCCCAGGTCGGGACCATTTCCGCCAACGGCGATCGCGAGATCGGTGACTTCCTCGCCAAGGCCATGCAGAAGGTCGGCAACGAGGGCGTGATCACGGTCGAAGAGGCGAAGTCTCTCGAGACCGAGCTCGACGTGGTCGAAGGCATGCAGTTCGACCGCGGCTACATCTCCCCCTACTTCGTCACCAATGCCGACAAGATGCGGGCGGAGATGGAGGACCCCTACATCCTCATCTACGAAAAGAAGCTGTCGGCCCTGCAGGAATTGCTGCCGTTGCTCGAGTCGGTGATACAGGGCGGCAAGCCGCTGCTGATCGTGGCTGAAGACGTCGAAGGCGAGGCGCTTGCCACACTCGTCGTCAACAAGCTGCGCGGCGGCCTCAAGGTCGCGGCGGTGAAAGCGCCGGGCTTCGGCGATCGCCGCAAGGCAATGCTGCAGGATATTGCCGTCCTGACCGGCGGCCAGGCGATCAGTGAAGACCTCGGCATCAAGCTCGAGAAAGTCACCATCGACATGCTCGGCCGCGCCAAGAGGGTGATGATCGACAAGGAGAACACCACAATCATTCACGGCGCCGGCAAGAAGGCCGACATCGAGGGCCGCGTATCGCAAATCAAGGCGCAGATCGAGGAAACCACCTCCGACTACGACCGCGAGAAGCTGCAGGAGCGGCTGGCCAAGCTCGCCGGCGGCGTCGCGGTGATCCGCGTCGGCGGCGCCACCGAGACCGAGGTGAAGGAGCGCAAGGATCGCGTCGATGACGCGATGCATGCAACCCGCGCCGCGGTCGAGGAGGGCATCCTGCCGGGTGGCGGCGTCGCCCTGCTGCGTTCAATCGAGGGCCTCAAGCGCCTCAAGACCGAGAACGAGGACCAGAAGCACGGTATCGACATCGTGCGCAAGGCGATCCAGACCCCTGCCCGCCAGATCGCGATCAATGCCGGTGCGGACGGCTCGGTTGTGGTCGGCAAGATCATGGACAAGGACCAGTATTCCTACGGCTTCGATGCGCAGAGTGGCGAGTACGGCAACCTCGTCACCAAGGGCATCATCGACCCGACCAAGGTCGTGCGTTGCGCGATCCAGGGGGCGGCCTCCGTGGCCGGCCTGCTGATCACCACCGAGGCCATGGTCGCTGAAGTGCCGAAGAAGGAGACCGCTCCGGCAATGCCCGGCGGCGGCATGGGCGGGATGGATTACTAATCCATCAACCCATCGACGCAACAAACGAGGCCCGGGAAAATCCCGGGCCTTTTTATTTGTCGCTGGGGCAGGACATTTCTGGCAAGTACCGTGATTCTCGCTGAGAACTCAGATTTGCCACTCGGCGCTATCCAGATGTATCGCTGGTTTCCGTCGATCCTGCCTGTTCCCTCAATCATCCAGTTCCGAAAATTCTATCCGGCCTAGATTCGCGTCACAACCCAACCGTGCACCCTACGCCGAGCGTTCTCGGCTCAAGCTGGCTCATCGACTTGAATAGCGCGACCAAGGTGGCCAGGACGAAATATAGGAGCGCGATCATTGTGCGCCGACGTTAGGCGATTCCTTCACCTAATCAATACGGATGAAGTTCTCGGCACACACAAGGGCCTGAGTCACGCAAGATAGTCCGTTTGGCGGCGGCTTTTTCCACTCAGCTTGCGTCGTTTGCGTGATCACGGACTGCATTATTCCGCTGAACCAATTAAATTATCGCCAGCATTTTGAGCGGTTGCTTGGGTCGGCATCAATGCAAATGGGACAAACGCATAAATCGTGGAATTAAAACGCCAAGCTGATGCCCGATGCACATCTCACACCAACGCCTGAGGATGCGTTCTATGACAAGTCATGCAATCAAAGGTTCCGATATTTTCATACGCGCCCTCGAGAATGAGGGAGTCGAATATGTCTTTGGCGTGCCGGGGGAAGAGAACCTCGACATGCTCGAATCCCTCCGGACCTCGCGCATCAAGGTGGTGGTGACCCGCCATGAGCAGGTCGCCGGTTTCATGGCTGCGACCTATGGGAGGCTTACGGGTAAACCGGGGGTCTGCCTCAGCACGCTCGGGCCCGGCGCGACCAACCTCGTGACCGCGGCGGCCCATGCGTTCCTTGGTGGCATGCCAATGCTGATGATTACCGGCCAGAAGCCGGTCCTTCAGAGCCGGCAGGCGCGATTTCAGATCATCGACACGGTCTCAATGATGCGCCCACTCACGAAATCCGCGAAACAAGTCATAGATGCCGGCAACATCCCGACTCTCGTCCGCGATGCCTTTCGCATGGCCGAGGCGGAGCGGCCGGGGCCCGTTCATCTCGAACTGCCGGAAGATATCGCGGCGCAATTGACCGAGCGGTCCGCAGTTGTCCCAGTCAGCGCCGCCTTTCGTACTGTCGCAGCTGAGGAGGCGATTGTACGCGCGGCGGCTGCGATCGCGGCCGCGCGCAATCCCTTGGTTATGATTGGCGGTGGCGCCAACCGACCGGGCCTTGCGCCCGCACTCTCGGCGGCCGTGCGCCGCCTAAAGATTCCTTTTTTCAATACGCAGATGGGAAAAGGCGCGGTCGACGGCAATTCCGAGCTGTTTGTCGGCACAGCGGCGCTTTCGGAAGGCGACTACGTCCATCTGGCGATCGAACGCGCGGATCTGATCGTCGCGGTCGGCCACGACACCGCGGAGAAGCCACCTTTCATCATGCGCGCGAGAGGACCACAGGTGGTGCATGTTGATTTCAACGTGGCCGACATCGACCAGATCTATTTTCCGCAAGTCGAGGTGGTCGGCGACATTGCGGACAGCATGGCCCGGCTGGCTAGCGAGTTGGATGGGAAACTTACGCACGACCCGATTTACTTCCAGAAGATACGGGCGCAGATCCTCGAGCATGTCGCCGAGGGCGCTGACGATCCGCGCTACCCCTTGGCGCCCCAACGTCTGGTCGCCGATGTCAGGAAGGTGATGCCCGATGACGGCATCATTTGCCTGGACAATGGCATGTACAAGATCTGGTTCGCCCGGAATTATCGCACCCATATCGCCAACACGATCCTGCTCGATAACGCGCTGGCTACGATGGGAGCCGGTCTGGCTTCGGCCATGATGGTGGCACTTCTTTACCCAGATCGGCGCGTCATGGCCATCTGCGGCGATGGCGGGTTCATGATGAACTCGCAGGATTTGGAGACCGCCATCCGGCTTGGCTTGAACCTCGTCGTACTCATCATCGAGGACCGCGGCTATGGCATGATTCGCTGGAAACAAGAATCGATGGGCTTCGGCGATTTCGCGCTTTCATTCGAGAATCCAGATTTCGTCAGATATGCCGAGGCCTATGAGGCTAAAGGTGAGCGGGTTGGCGCGACCGATGATCTAGTACCGATCCTCGATGCAGCATTCAAAGCGGGTGGGGTTCACCTGGTTGTCGCGCCGATTGACTATTCGGAAAACAAGCGCGTCCTGATCGACGAGCTGAAAGCCAAGGTCGCTAAGATCGCTTGAGCGGCGCCACCCTTCGCGAACAAGGGCCACGATACCCGCGCGCATTTTCCATTCGTTCGCGGATTAACCCGCAATAATAATTCCATTTTGTCGGAATGAGTGGCTGATGCCGGCCGGCGTCGAAAAACTAGAAGGTCGCTGGATTCGGCGCACGCCTTTTGGCGTCAACGGTACGCCGAACACTTTGATGGCCTAAGGAG
>JBARNC010000234.1:0-18481 GCA_049802775.1 Pseudolabrys sp.
GTACTACAGCGGACATTCAAGAGTTCGGCTCTCACCAAAAGAAAAACCCCGGGACATTGGCAAGCACGCCCAAAGGGATCGCTCATCGTCACCAGTCAAATAAAGTTTTTTCGCGTGATCAATAGAACTTGTAATTCAGTCCAATCTTCGCGGTGTTGATGCCGTTGAAGGTGTGGTTGAACACAAACGGCCCGCCCCCCACGACGGCCCCGGAAGACAGGGTTGCAATGCCGCTGGTCTGGAAATCATGATTGTTAAGGCCGATGAACATGTATTCGAACTTTAAGCTCCAGTTTGGGACGAACGCCCATTCGACTCCTCCGCCGACTGTCCACGTGGTGGCGGTTTCGCTGCCCGAGGTCGAAATGAGCCAGTTGCCGCATCCGCTGGCAGTGCACTGATCGAGGACCGAAGCCTCGGTCCGAACGAAAGCGGCGCCGCCTTTGACGTAGAGCAGAACGCGGTCGAAGGCGTATCCCAATCGGCCAGTCGCCATGCCGTACCAATTGCCAACCTTCGCGCCCCCAGGACATCAGGGATCGTCTGTCCTACAAGGGTATTCGGATCAAAGGTCTCGCCACTCAACTTGAGGTAGCCGAATTCGCCTTCAAGTCCGAGCACGAAGGGTGAGCCGACGGGCTGCCAGTTACAGCCAAGAGTGCCGCCACCAATGAAACTGCTGCCTAAGTCGTCGCTCCACGAATGAGACGGTACGCTGCGCGACGCGACAGCACCGCCCGAAAAAGATTGGTGTGTGGTGTTGCCAAGATCGGTGAATTCGGCGCCATTGCTGCCTTGCCACGCGCCGCCGGCATATCCGCCGAGATAGCAGCCGGTCCAGCTGAAGGGCGGTGGAGGCGTTCACGACCTGTGGCAATCCGGTCACATTGGCTAAGTGCCCGATTGGGCGGGGATACCGATAAGGACGTTAAGGAGATAAGGTTGTAGCTTATCATATTGGCAATTCGTCACTTTTCTCCCCTCCTTACTGACTTATCGTCCTTATCGGGGGTCTGAATTGCACGGTCGGGATGCTGGTACTTGCCCCGGCTGAGCTTTGTGACCTCGCCGTCCTGGGCCATCTTGTGCAGGAGCTGCCAAACATTGTTCGGCGACATGCCGGTACTAAGTGCGATGTCCAGCGGGCTCATCGGCTCAGATGCGTCCGCCAGCGCAGAGAGAATCTTCCCGCGCTCATTGGAGCGGTGCACGTCGCTTGCATAGCCGAGGATTGTCCAGCGGCAGCTATGTTTGTCGAAGATCACCGCGTGTTCGGCTTCCTCGATGTCGCGCCCTCGGACGTAAAGTGTCGTCCCTTGTGCGGTTCGAGCAATGACGAGAGCGGTATCAGCGCATCCGGCCAGGCCGAGCGTTCCGGAAATAGTATCAATCGGGTCTTCGGCTTCCATCTTTCTCGTATGGTGCAGCACCAGCACGGCAAGCCCGCGCTCACTGGCCATTCGGTGCAACGCAGCCAAACTTTCATAGTCTTCAGTGTACCGTCACGCGTCCGAATAGGCCGAACGCCCGCTAGTGTGTCGAGGATGCAGAGGCGAGGATTGGCGACCGAGTCCGCCCATTGTGCAACGTCGTCAACTCCCCCCTTGTCGAGGCGTTGCCAGATCGTCGCGAATGTCAGTCGCTTCGGCCAGTCCGTACTGACGGGTGACAATATTTTGTCGATACGGCGTTGCAGGCGTCGCGGATTGTCCTCCAAGGCAGCGTAAAGAACATCACCTGGTGCTGGTCTGCGATCCCCTAGACAGATGCGCTCTGCCGCGACGGCTATGCCGACATCGAGGGCAAGCCAGGATTTTCCTACCTTTGGTCGGCCAGCAAGAATTGAAAGCCCCTCGGGGATTAATCCGGGGACCACGTAGGAAATTGGCGGGAATTGTTCCCGTTGCAATTCGGCTGCGCCATTGTTGCGACAGTTATCATTCGATAATCGGAAATTCCTAATCACCAGTTAGTGAAAAAAACCGCGCCGGGTTAGGGCGCGGTTCCAGAGGGGGAACACTTTGCACCTGAATTACGCGCTTTGTGTTGCGGTTTACTATTAAATTTCCCGCAAATGATGCGAGGCAATTGATGTTAGAGGTATGGTTCCCATCACCGACCGGTGAACTCAGGGTCAGGGGACCGAATAAGCAGGCCGAACGATTGGTATGGCGCTACGGCGGGACCGGCAGCTTTTTGAAATAGAATTAGCCCCAGGAAATTGCCGTTTATTTCTGTGGGAGGCTAATCAATGTCGGAACCGACGCAGCGTCTGAGTGTAGCGTTGCATCAGGTCAGAGTGTCCGACGCAAATAAAATCGTCGCTGCCGTCAAAAATAAAATCGTCGCTGCTGTCATTATGGGCGGAGCCATCATCATCGCAATCCCAATATGTATTTTCGGCCTCGTCAGACTTGCTTGGGTGGTTGGCAAATTCTTTGCGCTAGGGCAGCACCCTGCTGTCTCGGCAAAAATTAGAAGCGTTGCGGAGGCAATTGAGGCACGTATTCGGGGTCAGCCAGATAAAAATATGTGAACGCACTGCAGGAAAATCAAACGCTCCGCTCACCTGAATTAAATCGCTAATCGTTGCCGAAGGTACTTGCGCGTGGAGCAGTAGAGTAAGCTTAGACGCTCAGTGTTAGCCATGCTGGTCTAGGGCTTTAGTTTCTTGGCGGTGGTTGAGCTGACATTGGTTGGGGAAGGTTGGGGCTGTTAACCGCCGTTTGCAAATTTCCTCCCACAGCACAATTGATTCCAAAAAGCCGGCCGGTTGGTCGCTGGTTCGAATCCGGCCCGGGGGCAAACTCGGCAAGCGTCGGTCGCATCAGGTCGCTCATGAATCTTTGGCTCATACGCGCTATTATTCCCAAGGAAGCTCTACCGACAAAAATGGCCCGCCCCTGCTGCGGCATTGGCGCTGGCAATAGCGATCGCATTTGTCCGTGAGCTTTAGACAGCGACCCTGAGAATCGTCCTTAAGGCAACCAGCCAACCCCCAAGCACAATAGGAACCGCATTCGGTCCAGCAGGTGCCGGAGGCCCAGACCGACTTGGCCCGCTTGCTGCGCGGGAATGGCAGTTCTTGATTGTGCGCGTTGTAGCGCCAGAGCGGCGCCTGTCCTTCGGCGGCCGCCACTGGCGCAGCAGCCACCAAAACGCCGACAAGCAAGAGCCCTAACAGGATGCTCGTGCGTCTCATGATTCAACCCACCTTAAACACGATAACCCCGCCGAACCCGCTTCGCCAATGATATATCAACGGACTGTGGGTAGTGCTGGCGGGTCTTGGGGTTGCTATCCGACACAATCGCCATTAGCTCCTTGCCCGTATGCGTGATCCCATCGCGAAGCCCAATACCGCTGCGCCCAAGGTTAGCTTCGTCTCGCTCGGTTGCCCGAAGGCACTGGTCGACAGCGAGCGTATCGTCACGCTATTGCGCGCGGAGGGTTATCAACTTTCGCGTCAGCACCAGGGTTCGGACCTCGTCATCGTCAACACTTGCGGCTTTCTCGACAGCGCCAAGGTAGAATCCCTGGCGGCAATTGGTAAGGCGCTCAAGGAAAATGGCAAGGTCATCGTCACGGGCTGCATGGGCGCCGAGCCCGAAAGTATTTCCTTGGCCTACCCCGACGTACTTGCGATCACCGGTCCGCAGCAATACGAGACCGTTGTCGAGGCCGTTCACAAGGCTCTGCCGCCGAAGCACAACCCGTTTCTCGATCTGGTTCCGCCTGAAGGCATCAAACTCACCCCGCGGCACTACGCGTATCTCAAGATTTCCGAAGGGTGCAACAATCGCTGTAGCTTTTGCATCATCCCGCGCCTGCGCGGCGATCTGGTCTCACGGCCCGCTGCTGATATCCTGCGCGAGGCGGAGAAACTTGTCACCGCCGGCGTCAAAGAATTGCTGGTAATCGCACAAGATACCTCCGCCTACGGAATCGACATTAAATACGTAGCGAGCAAATGGCGGGATCGTGACGTGCGCGCAAAGTTCATCGATCTTGCAAGCGCCTTGGGCGAGCTCGACGTCTGGGTACGGTTACATTACATCTATCCCTATCCGCACGTCGACGAAGTCATTCCACTGATGGCAGATCGGAAAGTCCTGCCCTATCTCGACATTCCGTTTCAGCACGCCTCACCCGAAGTCTTGAAACGCATGCGCCGTCCGGCAGCGCAGGAAAAGACGTTGGAGCGGATCGCGCGCTGGCGCGAGCAGTGTCCGGATCTGACGTTGCGCTCGACTTTCATCGTCGGTTTCCCCGGCGAAACCGATGCAGATTCCGACATGCTGCTTGAATGGCTGGAAGAGGCCTCGCTTGATCGTGTCGGTTGTTTCAAATACGAGCCGGTGAAGGGCGCGGCGGCCAATGACATGGCTGCCCCGGTGCCAGACGAGATTAAAGAACAGCGCTGGCATCGTTTCATGAAGGTGCAGCAGAAAATTTCCACCCGCCGCCTGAAGCGCAAGGTTGGCACACGCCAGAAGATCATCATTGACGACGTCGGACCTTCGGTCGCCAAAGGCCGCTCGATGGCGGATGCCCCGGAAATTGACGGTTCGGTCTATGTGACGAGCCGGCGGCCATTACGGGTCGGTGAAATCGCGACAGTGAAGATCGAGCGGGCAGACGAATACGATCTGCACGGGACAGCGGTAGGATTTTGACGTTGAGTGTCATCATCCACGAAAACGGATGATCCAGTAACCCCTGTCTCTGTAACTTCACTGCGTCAACGGTTACTGGATGCCCCGCCTTCGCGGGCATGCCACCTCAAAGGCGATAAAACCTCGCCGCATTATGGTGAAGCACGGCGCGCTGCTCGGCTTCGGGATACTCCGATTGTACGGTCCGGTAGACCCCAAAAAAGTCGGCATAGCTCGCGTGCAATTTTTCCAACGGAAAATTGCTGCCATAGATCGTGCGTTCCACGCGAAAGATCTGGATGACTGTACAGCAGCGGAATCACAGCGCCTCACGCGCGGCAGGTGATCGGCGATGATTCCGAGGCCGGAAATCTTCACGTGCAAGTTCGGAAATGCGGCCATCATCGTGAGCGCCGCGCGCCATTGGTCGATTGCTGCCTGCGTGCGCGCCGTCAGCATCCCTGCGTGCACCAGTATCATGCGGACATTTGGGAACGCCTTGATAAGTTCAACGGCATGGGTCATCTGCCCTGCATAAACCTGCAACTCGAAATGTAGATCGTGTTTTTCCAGCAGCGCGAACCCACGGCGGAAATCGGGCGAATTGCAGAAATCCGGACGGGACGCGGCCTGTCGAATAGTTTCGCTGTCCCAATACAGCATTTGGCGCACTCCGCGCAGATTGGGAACCCAGAATCGGAGAGATCCGCATTGCAAACGATGCCGTGCGGAAAGCCGTGTTTGTCGGCGACGGACTGCAGCCATCGTGTTTCGTCGAGAGCGCGGTCCGGACCCCACATCGCTGTTACGTGTACCGACTTCGTTACTCCCTGCGGCTTGACGTCGCTCATGAACTCTTCAACCGAGTAATCGCGGCGAATGCCGAAATAGTCGCCGAACATGCGCGGGGTTGGCGGGTCTGCCAGCCATGCCACGTCCTTGCGCAGCCAGATGTAGCGGTGCGTATCAATCACCGGCTCGCTATACGCCATTCATCCCCCTTGCCCTTTCAGGTCGCGCACGGTTTTCACAATCGTGTCGGTCAGCGTTTTGAGATCGTCAGTCGAGATGATGAAAGCTGGTGTGAGGTAAATGATATTCCCAAATGGACGGATGAACACGCCTTGCTCAACAAATCGCGTGCGCAAACCGTTAAGATCGTCGATACGATCCACTTCGACCACACCGACAGCACCCTTCACGCGCACGTCTTTGACACGCGGCAAGCCGCGGCAAGGCGCGAGGCCTTCCTCCAACGCGGCAGCAATATTGGAAACCTGTCGCAAACGCGGCTCGCGCTCGAACAGATCGAGGGATGCGTGTGCAGCCGCACAAGCGAGTGCATTCGCCATGTAAGTCGGCCCGTGCATCAACGCCCTTTTCGGATCGTCAGACCAGAATGCGTCAAACACATTGCGCGTCGCAATCGTGACGGCCAGCGGCAATGTGCCGCCCGTGAGTGCTTTCGACAGCGTGATGATGTCTGGCGTGATACCGGCTTTTTCACAGGCAAACATTGTTCCGGAGCGACCAAAACCCGTGAAGATTTCGTCGAAAATCAGCAGCACTTCGTACTTGTCGGCGAGCGCGCGCAGGCGTCGAAGTACGCTCTCATGGTGAAATTTCATGCCACCGGCTCCCTGCACCAGCGGCTCCAGGATTATTGCTGCAATCGTTTCACTACACTCTTTCAACAGATTTTCGAGGGATGCAGCCATCCCATCGTCTTGGGGTAAGCCGACGATGTAGTGTTTTGGTAGCAGACTGGCGAACGCCGCATGCATGCCAGCGTTAGGATCGCTCACCGCCATGGCCCCGGTGGTGTCGCCGTGATAGCCACCTTTGAATGCCACAAATTGACACTTGCCGCGCACACCACGGTTGATCCAGTACTGCGCCGCCATCTTTATTGCGACTTCGACTGCGACTGAACCGGAATCGGAAAAGAACACGCGGGTGAGATCGCCCGGCATCAGGTCGGTGAGACGTTTCGCAAGCTGCAGGGCCTGCTCGTGCGCAAGCCCGCCGAACATCACATGCGGCATCTGTGCGAGCTGTGCTTCGAGCGCTTGCCTGATGTACGGATGATTGTAGCCGTGACAAGCCGTCCACCAACTAGCGATGCCGTCGATCAATTCGCGTCCGTCGGCCAAGACGATCCGCACGCCCCGGGTGCGCACGACCGGAAGCGGAGGCAATACGGTTTTCATTTGGGCATAGGGCAGCCAGATGTGCTCCAGCCCGTCGGCATACCAGCCCGGGAGCGCACTGTTTTTGCCGGCTTCGTCCGCCATTTGACGTTTCCCTGTCCAGTTCGTGCTAAGCATCTGGCTTGCGATCGTGCAAGGTCACCTGATGAATTCGCTCGACCGTTTCGCACAAGACAAGCTTGAAGATCTCAGGCGCCGACACCTATACCGGGCGCTAAACGAGACGTTGCGCGAGGATGGCATCTGGGTTGAGCGCGGCGGGCGGCAGCTGTTGTCATTTTCGTGTAACGACTATCTCAACTTGACCCAGCACCCGGCAATCAAGCAAGCGGCAATTGCCGCCGTCGAGGAATATGGCGCTGGCTCCGGGGCCTCGCGGCTGGTGACGGGGAATCATCCCCTCTACGCGCAATTGGAGGCACGGCTCGCGCAGTTTAAACGCGCCGAAGCGGCCTGCGTGTTTGGCTCGGGCTATTTGGCCAATACCGGCATCATTCCGGTGTTGGCTGGTCGCGAAGGGCTGGTGTTGCTCGACGAGCTGTCACACGCCTGTATCTACGCCGGTGCGCAATTGTCGGGCGCCAAGGTGCTGACGTTCCATCACAACGACGTTGCCCACGTGCGCGAACTACTCGCCGCGCATCGCGCCGAGCGTGATCGCGCCCTGATAGTTACTGACGGCGTATTTTCCATGAATGGCGATCTGGCGCCTCTCGCGGAGCTGCTCACACTTGCGAACGAATACGACGCCTGGCTGATGTCGGATGATGCGCACGGGGTCGGCGTCATCGGCGGCGGACGTGGCTCGAGTTTTGTTGGCAATACGCATATTCCGGTACCACTTCAGATGGGCACTTTATCGAAAGCGACCGGCTCCTATGGCGGTTATCTATGCGCGTCGGCACCGGTAATCGAATTAATGCGTAACCGAGCACGCACGTTGATTTATTCAACCGGCCTTCCGCCGGCCAGTGTAGCCGCCGCAATTGCCGCGCTCGACCTGATCGAGCGCGAGCCAGCATACGCAGCTCTGCCGATACAAAAGGCCAAGGCTTTCACTCAGCGTGCTGGCCTGCCTGATGCGCAGAGTCCAATCGTGCCTATCGTAACTGGCGACGAAGAGACCGCGGTGGTCTGTTCGCGCTTTCTGGAAAACGAAGGCTACCTGGTGATCGCTATTCGTCCACCGACGGTACCGGTCGGCACCGCCCGGCTGCGCTTTACCTTCACCGCGCAGCACCCCGACGATGAGATTGGACGGCTGGCTGACATCGTTCGGGAAAAAATATTGGCGTAACCCGTGGCCGCCTATTTTGTCACCTCAACTGGCACCGATATCGGCAAGACATTCGTCACCGCTGGACTCATTCGTTATCTGCGTGAATCCAATCAACCCGTCACCGCATTCAAACCGATCGTGAGCGGTTACGATTCTTCTGTGGCCGAAACCAGCGACCCGGCAGTTCTGCTTTCTGCGCTCGGGCGGCCTGTCACGGCCGACGAAGTCGAGCGTATTGCACCGTGGCGCTTCCGTGCGCCCCTATCGCCCGATCTTGCCGCCGCGCGCGAAGGTCGGCGCGTCGACTTTGAGAAATTGATTTCATTCAGCCGTGCGACGATCGCTGCCGCTACCGGTCCCCTTTTCATCGAGGGCGTCGGGGGAATCATGGTGCCACTTGATGGTCAGCGCACCGTGCTCGACTGGATGACAGCTCTCAATATTCCACTATTACTCGTAGTCGGCGGCTACCTCGGTACCATCAGCCATACGCTCACCGCGCTCGATGTGCTGGCACAGCGTAAGCTGACCGTCGCCGCGATCGTCGTCAGCGAAAGCGAACGTGACACCGTCGAGCTGGACGATACCGTTGCAAGTATTGCGCGTTTCGCCGGTACAGTGGGAGTCGTTGGCCTGCCACGCTTGCCGGCCGGGATCAATCATCACCCCGCAATCGCCCGCATCGCTGCGTTGCTTTAAGTAGGTACCGCCAAGTCCAGTTAGCTGTTCAGACTCAATACAGCTTCGATCATGCCTTCCAGATTGACCAGGGCGTGAAGAAGCATGGTCAGAATGGTCGAGCTGGTCGCCCAGCGTATCCACCCGAACAAGACGCCGAAGGCAAACACCTGCGTGATAAGATACCAGTCGTACTGAACGTGGATTACGGCAAACAAGCCTGCAGTGAAGACGATAACGGGCCAGGTGAAGCGCGGCGATCGTAGCCAGCCTCGAAAAAGGAACCCGCGAAATAGACTCTCTTCGGTTACCGGAATGAACACCGTGATCGCGACCAGCAGGAGGGGCAGCAGGTTGGCGCTCTTTGCTGCCTGGTAGATATCAGTCTGGAAGGGATCGACGATATTGCGGCCCGCGAGCCAGCTCACCGCGTCGCCCAAGGCGATCAGCGCGGCGAGCACGGCGACCCCGAACACTACTTCGCTCCGCCGCGGAATCTTGTAGCCAAGATAGGCCGCCGCGTTGCCCCTGTAACCGGCAGCAATCATCAGTATCGCTACCTGTACAGGCGCTGATACAAAGATAAACAATACGATCGCGCCGCCGTCCTGGGTGGCTGTCGCTACCTGCGCCGGACTGAGTCCGTACAAGCTGGTCAGCGCCGCGATCCCGGACAGCTGCCCAGCAAGCAGCGCGAGCGCCCCAAGCACAAATGTGGCGAATACGCCCCACGGCTTCACATTGTCGGTCATGGCAAGGCCTTGAGCCATCGACCAAGCGTGGCGCGCTCGTCGTCGGTCATGTCGGTCTGGTTGCCAAGCGGCATTGCCTTAGCCTGAACCGTCTGAGCGTAGACGGTCGCGGCGTATTTCTTGAGGTCGTCGACAGTTTCTAGCGTAATGTTTTTCGTGCTTCCTGGAAGCTATCAAGTGAAGGCTTTACCGTGTGGCATATCAAGCAATGCTTGCATACGATCGGCCAGCGCGTCGACGCCGGCACGCCGCTGGTGGCTGTCTGCTGGGCCGCCGCGACGAATAACAGAACCGCGACCGCCCGCAATGCTGCATAGGCTCTTTACGGCACCAGAATCGACGAGCCTGTCGTGTCGCGGCTTTCCAATTCCTTGTGGGCCTTGGCCGCGTCTTTGAGTGGATAGGTCTGGTTGACGGGAATTTTAACCGCGCCGGACCCGACCTTTTCGAACAGGTCCTTGGCACAAGAGATGAGATCATCACGCTTGGCGACATAGTGGTTGAGGGTCGGACGGGTTGCGAACAGGGAGCCTTTTGCCTGAAGGATGTTGATGTTGAAAGCCTCGATCTGTCCGGAGGCACTGCCGAAGCTGACGAAATAACCCAGCGGCCGCAGGCAATCGAGCGAGGCGGGGAACGTGGTCTTGCCGATGCCGTCATACATCACGTCGCAAAGCTTGCCGCTGGTGATCTCTTTCACCTTCGCCACAAAATCCTCGTCGCGATAGAGGATGGTGTGATGGCACCCATTCTTCTTCGCGAGCTCAGCCTTAGCCTTGGAGCCGACGGTGCCGATTACGGTGGCGCCGAGATGGTTCGCCCATTGGCACGCGATCAATCCGACGCCACCCGCGGCGGCATGGATGAGGCAGACGGTTCCTTTCTCGACCTTGTAGGCGCGGTTGAGTAGGTACTGCACGGTCATGCCCTTGAGCATCATTCCGGCAGCCTGCTCGTAAGAAATATTGTCGGGCAGCTTTACCGCGCGGTCGGCCGGAACCACGCGCTCGCCGGCATAGCCGCCGAGCGGGCCAACGAAGGCAACACGATCGCCAACTTTAACGTCAGTCACGCCGGGGCCGACGGCAACGACCTGACCTGCGCTCTCGTTGCCTGCAATGAAGGGCATGCCCACCGGTGATGGATACATGCCCATACGAAAATAGGTGTCGATGAAATTGATACCGGCAGCATGCTGCTTGATCTTGATCTGGCCCTGGCCGGGCGCCGGGATGTCGACGTCCTCATAAGTCAGAACTTCGGGACCGCCGTGTTTGTGAACGCGCACTGCCGCGACCATGATACTCCCCTTCGATTTGCCTGGATTAAGAGTAGAAAACTTAGGCGACGATCATAAGCAGCCACCCAGCCAGCGCAAGACTGGTTGGTCAGCGCGCGCCTGAAACGCGCAAGTTTGCGCCGTTGATATAGGAGGCTGCGTCGGAGAGCAGGAACAGCACGGCTTCCGCGACTTCGCCCGCCTGCCCCGCCCTACCCATCGGGAGCGTGGGAGTGACGCGCTCGACGCGTCCAGGCGGCTGAATGTCGGTATCGATTACGCCCGGCGTCACCGCGTTGATACGCATGCCCTCCTTGGCAACTTCCCGCGAGAAGCCAATGACCATGGAATCGACGCCCGCCTTGGCCGCTGCGTACCAGACACATTCATTAGCTCCGCCGAGCGGTGCCGCCATCGACGACAGCATCACGACTGCGCCACCCTTACCGCCGTGTTTGGTCGACATTCGCCAGACGCACGCACGCAGGCAGAGCAGTGCTCCGAAGGTATCCACGTCCAGCACCTCGCGGATCGTTTTCGCGCTGGCATCGTCCAGCCGTGAATAGTCACCGCTGATGCCCGAGCTATGCACGAAATGGGTCAGCGATCCGAAAGTGTCGTTGGCGGTGTCGAACACCCGTTCAATATCGTTTTCCAGCGCCATATCGCCTTGGATCGCGACTGCTCTGCCACCCTCCTTCTCGACAGCCTTGACCACGGCAGCGGCGGCATTGGAATTGGTCTTGTAGTTCACCGCCACGTCATAGCCGCGCGCACCAGCAAGCTTCGCAGTGGCAGCTCCAATGCCGCGGCTACCGCCGGCGACGAGCAAGACTGGTCGAGACATAGGTCGCTCCTGAATTTCGGTGATCGAACACGATCAGGCGGGTCTTCGCAACAAACCGATGGCGAAAAAATAAACCGCGATGAGTGACAGCGGCAACACCACGTAAAGGCCAGGTGACAGATCTTGAATGATGGCGAGAAATGCCAGCGCCGCCCATACGGCCAGCAGCGCGACGTTAAACGCGCGCCACTGTTGGACGCGCAGTGGATGCAGAAACTTTGTGGGTGTGAAGCTTAGACCTGCGAGAATGGCAATCGCGGCAGCGGCGACCCACTCCGGCGGCTCGAGCAAATATAGATAGAAGGCCGCAAGATTCCACAGGGCCGGAAATCCGCGAAAATAGTTGTCTTTGGTTTTCATCTCGCGATCCGCAAAATAGAGCGCACCGCTGATCACGACGAGAATGCCGGCGGGAATCGCAAGTACTTGCGGCAACAATCCGCTCGCCGCAATGGCGTAGGCTGGAACGAAAACGTAGGTGACGAAGTCCACGACCAGATCGAGCGTATCGCCCGACCAGCGGGGCAGCAGCTTCTGTACATCCAAAGCGCGGGCTATTGGTCCGTCGACGCCGTCCACGACCAGCGCCAACCCGAGAAGAAGGAACATTCCCGTCCAATGTCCGCCGGTTGCCAAGATCAGCGCGAGCAATGCCAGCGCCGCCCCGCTTGCGGTAAAGACATGGACCATGAAAGCGCGGACGCGCCTGAATCCCGTCATGATTCACAATTGCGCATGATTCTACCCGAAAACCGGTTCCCGTCCCCGATTGGAGTCGATGACAAGCTTTTGGGGATCATGCGCTGTTGCCCCAATCGAGCTGTACGATCTCAGCCGACCGGCCGGCCAAGTTCCAGTTGCGACCGAAGCCGCGGAAGCGCGATTTGTCGGCGCGCGAAACAATGATATCCGAACCAATCCAGTATTCACTATTTCGAATGATGACATTCTGGTCGGCTTCCTTGCCTCGGATCGGCGTGATCGCGCCGTCGATATATTTTTCGATTCGAATAATGCGGGTCTCGCCTTTCGTCTCATAGGTGATCGGCACCTGCCTGACCCCGAGAAATTGGCCGACCAAGATCGACAGCAAATGCGTAGTGCCGCCGACGCGTCCGGTAAAAATTCTGGTTAAGGCCTTCACCGCTAAAGCCGTGGCATTGTCGTCAACAAATAGCGCAGCGGTCCAGTTACCGCGTGACATGATGCCGGGCAAATCCATCATCAGGCCAACTTTAATTCCGGAAAGATCGGTCGTGTCGAAATGTCCGTCGTCAATACGAATGCCAGCCCAAGTCTGGCATCGGCTTTCAGTCGGCGGATGCTCGCCGAGTGACAACACGCAGGGACAAAACACTGCGCAGCTGCAAGAGAGCGCCAGCTCCCCTCTTAAACTCCAACTTTCCGTCAACGCAGGGCTCCCGTCTATTTCTCTTCTGAACTTAACTCGTTCGCACCGGCCAATGTGCGGCAACAGCCAACAATACAATGCCGACACCGGCCACAATCAGCGCCACACCGACAGCATGCGTGAAACGCCGGTTGGTGAGCATCTTCTCGATGGTCATCACCATGCCAATCCCCACCATCCAGATTACGTTCATAACCCCGACCGCGAACATCACCAGCATCATCGCCCAGCAGCAGCCGAGGCAATAAACCCCTTGCTTCATTCCCAGCCGGAATACGCCGCGTGTTGTGGTGACCCAGTTCGCAAAGAAGAACGGGAACGGTTGCTGGCAGCGGTTGAGACAAGCGTGCTTGAGCACAGAGAACTGGTACAGGCCAGCAGCAATGAAGATTGCGCCCGAGAAGAGCCCGCTCGCCGAAGTCATGCCGGTGTCGAGCAACGTAGCTTGCGTCAACATGATTTGGGCCAACGCCGCCACGATTGAAAACCCGATCCAAACCGTCGTGTAGCCACCCGCAAGCACAACCGGCGAAACGATGGGCTCGTTCTTACGTGCGGCGGTATCAGCAATGTCAGCATAGGTCATGATCATGGGAACGGCGCTAGGCAGCATCATCGCGAGCGTCATCGCACCCCACATCGATGCTACGATGACGACACCGTTCGCGCTCCACGATCCATCCGGCAGTGGTCCGCAAAGCGCGAAAAAATCAACGCCAAACTCTTTAAAGGATCCACTCGAACCGGCGAGGAGTAAGGCAAGATAGGACCAGCCGAGGCCCGCAAGCAGAATCACGCATAGTCCCGCCAGCAGTTTTGGTCGCGCAAGAATATGGCCGAGCCCGGCGGCGGCGGGCGGGTGACCGAAATCGTGGCCGGCGGTTTCGCTCATGGTGGCCTTCTGCATAGCGCATTGGGCACGGCTGGGGTATCGCAAGCTTTTGGCGTGGTTTCCGTGCCTGCCGTGTGCGTGCTAGTGCGGTTAACGTCAAACCTGAGCGAGCGCTTTGATGCCTGACAAATATGGCGATAGCCCTACAGCCATCGTAGTTGGCGCCGGGCCTGCCGGACTGACCGCCGCCATTGCGTTGGCGGAAGGCGGTATTCCCACGGTCCTGGCGGGCAAACAACCGGCCAAACCAGATAACCGCACCACAGCTCTGCTGGCGGGTTCCGTGGCCGCGCTCGAGACGCTCGGTGTTTGGGAACTGTGTAAGGGGCAGGCCGCACCACTCAAGGTCATGCGTATCGTCGACGATACCGGGCGACTGTGGCGCGCGCCGGAAGTAAAATTTGAATCAAGCGAGATCGAGTTCGAAGCTTTCGGGTACAACATCGAGAACCGCCACCTGATCGAGGCGCTGGAGCGGCGCGCTCACACCCTATCCGCTTTACGTTTCATCGAAGACGAAGTGCTCAGCGTTGTGCCAGACGCCGCGGCGATTACCATTGCGCTCAAGGGCGGCCAATCACTGCGCGCCTCTCTCACGATTGGCGCCGATGGTCGCCGCTCTCTCTGCCGCGCCGCCGCCCATATCGGGGTTGACGAACGAAAGTACCCTCAGGTCGCGCTCACGGTCTGCGTGCGGCATTCTCGTCCGCATCGTGAAACGTCGACTGAATTCCATGCCCCAACCGGCCCTTTCACGCTGGTGCCTCTGCCGGAAAATCGCTCAAGCCTGGTGTGGGTGCTTGATCCCGTCGAGGCTGATGAGCTTACGGCACTCGATAATGCCGAACTAGCCGGCAAGATCGAACGCGCCTCGCATTCGATTCTCGGCAAGATCGAAGTCGAACCGGGTCGCGGCCTTTTTCCGCTTCACGTCGCGACCGCACGGCGCTTCGCCGATAAGCGCATTGCATTGGTAGGCGAAGCTGCACATGTGATCCCGCCGATTGGCGCTCAAGGGCTTAATCTGGGTCTACGAGATGCCGCCACCATCAGCGAGCTCGCGGTCGTAGCTTATCGCGATGGTCACGATATTGGTCGGGCGGCCGTGCTTACAAACTATGACCGCTTGCGTCAGGCCGATGTCGGCACCCGCATGCTCGCGATCGATCTGCTCAATCGCACTCTGCTCAGTGATTTGCTACCCGCGCAAGGCGCGCGCGGACTGGGGCTCTACCTCATCGATCGGATCGGACCATTGCGACGCGCAGTAATGCGCGAGGGCGTCGCTCCGGCCGCGGGGCAGCCGCGGCTGATGCGTGGCGAAGCGCTCTAGCTGAGCTTCGGTGCTTTTTTCAAGCCTGGAGCTTCTCGAAACTCCGGGCTAATCGGCAACGGTAGCGCTGGCAGACTTTTACCCGACGCAGTCGCAACTTCATGCGCAAATAATCCGCGTTCAACGAAATGCGTGTCGCGCATCGCTTCTTCGAGCGGAGTTACAATCGTTGTGCAACAATCAGCAGCGGCGAAGATCGGCCGCCATTCATCGGACGGTCGCGCTACAATCAACTTTGCAACAGCCTCTCGCGTCGCGTTGGGATTGCGCATGTCGTTAATTAATTTAGCAGGCAAGGAAATTGCATTCGTAAATGCAATCCAGAATTTCTGCTCGATGGCGCCGCAAGCGACCAGCTTTCCGTCCCTGGCCGGGTAGATCTGATAGCGCGGTGAGCCGCCGACGAGCCACATTTCACCTGGTTTCGGAAATCGGCCGGTCGCTGCACCAAGTGCTAGCGCTGCCCAGGTGAACGTAAACATTGCGTCGGTCATCGCAATATCGATGCGACAACCTTTTCCGTTTTGGTCACGCGCACGCAAAGCGAGCAAAATGTTGATCACCGCCGGAAAGCTTCCGCCGGCAATGTCAGCCGCCAGCATCGGCGGCACGATAGGACGCTCGAGCGGCCCCGGCTGCAAATCTAGCAAACCCGTATTTCCGATATAGTTGAGATCGTGCCCGGCCTCGTGCATGCGCGGACCGGTCTGGCCGTAGCCGGAAATTGAACAATAGATCAGCCGGGGATTAAGTGTGCGAACGCCCTCATAACCAAGACCAAATCGCGCCATCACGCCCGGCCGAAATTGTTCGACTAGAATGTCAGCGCGCTGGATAAGCGGAAGAAGCCTTTGGCGGCCGGTTTCGCTCTTCAAGTCGAGCGTCATGCTCGTCTTGCCGCGGTTGAGCATCAAAAAAGCCGCGCTCTCACCATCGACCATTGGTGGAAAGTACCGCGCGTTTTCACCACCCGGTTGTTCGATCTTGATCACTTCGGCGCCCACTTCCGCAAGCATCAATGTTGCCAACGGTCCGGGCAGAAGCGTGGTGAAATCCAAAACAAGAAGGCCAGATAGTGGCTGCATGGTACTCGGGCGCGATTTCCACAAAAGTATGCTTCAAGTTTTCATGCTGTACCAGCGGCATGGATTTGGTTGTCGGCAGGAAATCGTCCACCTAAACATGCGTTGCCAACTGAAAGCGTCCCGGGCAGATTGGTGTCAAGATTACAATAAGGCGACTTGAATGAGGCAATTGCCACACCTTGGTATCGCACTCGGCATGCATGCCCGTATGTTTCCTGACAAGATCGCAGCACGCGATCTTGAAAAGGAGATGACGTTTCGTACCTGGTATAGCCGGTCATGCCGCCTGGCCAATGCCTTGGTTGGATTGGGACTGTCAAAAGGGGACCGGATCTGCATCCTTGCCTACAATTGCGTCGAGTGGATGGAAATCTATAGCGCGACGGCGATGGCTGGATTGATCGCGGTGCCTATCAATTTTCGGTTTGTAGGACCGGAAATCCAATACGTCATCGAAAATTGCGAGGCGAGCGCGCTTGTCGTCCAGGACCAATTGTTAGGTGCGATCGAGTTGATCCGGGATACCCTTCCGATCAGGTCTAAAAATTTTATCGCCTTCGGCCGCACGGCTCGCCATGCGGGATACCGCAGCTACGAAGAGCTGATCTCGGCCGCGAGCGACCGCCCCCCCGCTGTAAATGTCGCAGCAGAAGATCCCTGGACGTTGATGTACACCTCCGGGACAACCGGCAAGCCGAAGGGTGCCATTCGCTCACATCGCGGTAGCGCCATGCTGTCGCTGGTGACCGAAGTGGAGCTCGGCTTCAGTCGTCACGATAGCGCAATGCTGGTTATGCCGATGTGTCATGCCAATTCTTTATATTTCTTCGGCGCACTTGTTTATTGCGGCGGCGCTTGCACCGTCTACAGTCGGAACAGTTTCGATCCAGAGCATCTTGTTCGCACGTTGGCCGAAGGCGGCACGACGTTCACGTCGCTCGTCCCGACGCACTTCATCATGATGCTCGGTCTCCCATCGGCTGTCCGCAGCCGTTACAACGTCGACGCAGTCACAAAACTCATGATTTCCTCGGCCCCTGCTCGCCGCGACACCAAGTTGGCAATCATAGACTACTTCAGAAAGTCCGGACTGTTCGAACTTTACGGCTCGACCGAAGCCGGGTGGGTCACCATGCTTCATCCAGATGAGCAGTTCTCCAAGCTGGGCTCGGTCGGACGTGAATGCGTTGGCTCGCTGCCAGTCCGACTGCTTGATGCGGACGGCAACGACGTACCAGAAGGCGAGCCGGGCGAGCTCTATTCGAGCAACTGCCACACATTCGACGGCTACTGGAAGCTGCCCGACAAAACAAAAGAGGCGTTCCGCGGACATTATTGCACGGTCGGCGATCTCGGCCGTCGCGATGAGGACGGCTATATTTTTCTAGTCGACCGCAAAAGCAACATGATCATTTCCGGTGGCGAGAATATTTATCCCTCGGAAGTGGAATCGCTTGTCGGCGCTCATCCCAAGGTGAAGGACGTCGCCGTCATCGGAATTGCGGATGAGACATGGGGTGAACGGGTGCACGCCGTGATTATTCCCCGCGACGGCGTAACCGCGACACCGGATGAAATCCTCGACTGGTGCAAGGATCGCATCGCCGGCTACAAACGGCCGAGATCGATATCTTTCATCCGTGAAGAGGATATGCCGAGAACCACGACCGGAAAGATCCTGCATCGCGTCTTGCGCGCGCAGCATAATTCCGCATCCGCCTGAGGGGACAAGGGAACGCGTTCATGAGTCACACCGAAAACAAGTCGCAGGATCTCAATGCCGACCAGCTATCCTGCGCGGCCTGGATTGCCCGCTTTCTGAAGGCGCGCGGCATCGACCGCATTTTTGGTCTTCAAGGCGGCCACATTCAACCGATCTGGGACCATATTGCCCGGCAAGGAATCCGAATCATCGACGTTCGTGATGAAGGTGCCGCGGTGCACATGGCGCACGCTCATGCGGAACTTACTGGCCAGTTTGGTGTCGCCATAGTCTCGGCAGGACCGGGTGTCACCAATACCGTCACCGCCATAGCAAATGCCTCACTGGCGCGCGCCCC
>JBARNC010000235.1:0-4994 GCA_049802775.1 Pseudolabrys sp.
TTTGACATTCAACTGCTGCGCGCTGGCGGTACCGCAGGCCAACACAACGGCAAGGGCTGTCAAACTGATCCCTCGTTTCATTGACGTATTCCCCCTGCTTTCCTACCCAAACGGATGCTTTTATTAAACACCAAGATAGTCGTGCAACTTCTCGACATTAGCGTCCAGTTCGGCATTGGCGAAATGGTCGATAATACGTCCATGTTCCATGACGTAATAGCGATCAGCAACGGTCGAGGCGAAACGGAAATTCTGCTCGACCAGCAGAATGGTAAAGCCCTGCTCCTTGAGCGCGCGGATGGTCTTGCCGATTTGCTGGATGATGACGGGGGCAAGCCCTTCCGTCGGCTCGTCGAGGAGTAATAGTCGGGCGCCGGTGCGCAAAATGCGCCCAATCGCCAGCATTTGCTGCTCGCCGCCGGAGAGTTTGGTGCCTTGGCTGGAACCGAGACGCTCCTTAAGATTTGGAAACAGATCGAAAATGCGATCAAGCGCAAGGCCACCGGGTTTGACAACGGGCGGCAGCAGCAAGTTTTCCTCGACATTAAGGCTGGAAAATATGCCCCGTTCCTCGGGACAGAAAGCCACGCCCGTGCGCGCGATCTGATCGGAATTGAGGGCAATCAGTTCCACGCCTTGAAAGCGCACCGAGCCGGTGCGGTGACCGACGATGCCCATGATCGACTTGAGTGTCGTCGTCTTGCCGGCGCCATTGCGCCCAAGCAGGGTGACCACCTCGCCCTCGCGCACATCAAACGTCACACCATGCAAGATGTGCGACTCGCCATACCATGCTTGCAGGTCCTTGATAGCGAGCAATGGTGTACGCACGTCAAGCATGCCCTACCCCCATGTAGGCCTCCCGCACTTCGGAATTGGCAGACACCGCGTCGTAGTCACCTTCCGCCAGCACGCGCCCACGTGTGAGCACGGTGATGTGGTCGGAAAGATCGGCGACCACCGAAAGATTGTGCTCGACCATCAGCACCGTGCGGTCGGCGGATACTCGCTTGATCAGCTGCGCGACACGATCGATGTCCTCGTGACCCATTCCCGCGGTCGGCTCGTCAAGCAACAGCATCTCCGGATCAAGTGCCAACGTCGTGGCGATTTCGAGAGCGCGCTTGCGACCATAAGGGAGTTCGACCGCGGTCCAGTCAGCGACGGAGGAAAGCCCGACGTCGGCAATCAGCTCCATGGCTCGCTCGTTCAAATTGTTAAGCACCGATGTCGAACGCCAGAAATCGAAGGAGCCGCCACGCTGACGCTGTAACGCGATGCGTACATTTTCCAGCACGGTCATGTGCGGGAACACTGCGGAAATCTGGAATGAGCGCACCAGGCCGAGCCGTGCGACATCCGCCGGCTGCGTTGTGGTGATGTCATGGCCTTTGAACAGAATTCGCCCGCGGGTCGGGCTCAGGAATTTGGTGAGTAAGTTGAAACAGGTGGTCTTGCCGGCACCGTTCGGCCCAATCAAGGCGTGGATCGTCCCGCGCTTCACGCGCAGGTTTACGCCGTTGACGGCGACAAAGCCGGCAAACTCTTTGGTGAGATCCTCGGTCTCGAGGATCAACTCTTCACTCATGCGCGGCGGCCCTCGTCGCACATTCTTGGCAGGTTTTCGCGGCGCGCCGCAAGGCCTACTAAAGGTTTGGTCGTGCGGCTAAGTGACTGATTATATTAGATGTGTCGGGTTGGGCCGCCCCACTCGAAAGACCAGTAAGGGGTCAAATCAGTCCGCCGCTACGTCCGTTTCGCGTTTGGCGATATTAGCGAGGATTTCCGCGCCACGATTGGCTGCTGGCAGACCGCGGAAAAGAAAACACAGGCTCACGACCGCCTGCATCTCCTCCCAGCTGGCGCCGGCGCGCCGTGCGGCAATGGCGTGCAGTTGCGCTGCATCGCTCATGTCCATCAGCAGCATCCCAAACAGCATCAGCTGGGCGGTCTTCACGTCGAAACACTTCGGATACATCGCACGCTCGCGCATTTTCTCCTGCAGATCAAGCAGCGTAGGATCGAGCGCGCCCGTGACCGCCATGCGCGCCTCGATGCGCGGCGGCACGAAGCCGATCAATTCGTTATAGATGTCGGTGCGGTCTTCAAACGACGCAACCTTGTCCGCGTAGGCGCCGATGCGTTCGCGCACTGCATTGAGATCGATCCGGGGAGGTAATGACATCGATGATCCTTGGCCGGTTTAGAAGAACACCGGGAATTCTGGCGTCTTGCCGGTTCCCTCGCCTTCCACATTGGGCGTGGCATATTGGATGAAACTCTCCGGCAGTGTGGCGCCCCAATAAACCCCAGTGCCACGCTCCTCCTCGCTCCAGGTGACCGGCTCCCAGTCGGGCGCGAAGACCAGGAAGCTCCCGGAATAGATCTCAACGCGATTGCCACCTGGCTCGTAGGTGTAGAGATAAAAGCCCTGCGAGTTATTGTGCTTGGACGGACCGGCTTCGATGAAGATGCTGCTCTCGATCAGAATGTCGGCGGCGCGCATGACATCGTCGCGATTGTCAACCCAGAGCGAGAAGTGATGCAGGCGCCCGTGTGCACCTTTGACGTCCACCACATAGGCGAGCTGGTGATGCACCGCGGTTGGGCTCATCCAGGAACCAATCTCGGTCTTGCCCTTGTCGTAACGCACTTGCTCGCGTAACTGGAAGCCGAGCAGCTCCTGTGCGAATTTGCGATTGGCCTCGACGTCGCTCGCCAGTAGCGCGAGGTGATCAACGCGACGCACGCAGACGCCGCGCCCGGTGTACTTTTGCGGCAGGTTTTTCAGGGTCGAATGCAGCGATGCCGGCGCGACGAATTTCTGCTCCTCGTAGTAGATTTCCATCGCATGGCCGTCGGGATCGCGGAAACGGTACGAGCGGCCACGCCCAAAATCGCCGTTGGTCCAGCCAATCCCGAGCCCGGCGTTGGCGAGGACTTTGGCGCGGCGCTCAAGCGCCTGCGGACTTGCTGCCCGCCAGGAAATGCAGCCGACGCCGGCATTGTTCGCGGCAGTCAGCTTCAGCGTTGAGGTTGCGTAGTCGCCGTAACCACGCAGATAAACCGATTGGCCAGCCTCGTGTACCGGCTCCATGCCAAGCAAATCGCGAAAATACCAAAGACTCTTGTCCGGGCTTGGAGTGAACAGCTCCACGCTGCCGAGATGCGCGACGTCATGGATTGGCTCGGCCATGACTGCCCTCCATGGTTGCCTGCGCAACAATTGGACAAGCAACCTGGCAGCGCTTTGATCTAACGCAAAGGCGGCTTATCTGCCGCGCTAGCCGTTCTTGAACTTCTTTGCCAATGCATCCGCATTGCGGGCGAGCAGCCCAACATCGGCGCCAACTGCCACGAACAGATAACCCCATTCAATATAGCGCCGCGCCTCTTCCTCGTTCCCGGTAAGGATGCCGGCCGGCTTGCCAAGCGCCTTGAGACGTTTTACCGCATCCTGCATCGCTTTCTGCACCTCCGCATGCTGCGGATTACCGAGATAGCCCAGCGAGGCCGCGAGATCGGACGGGCCGATGAATACGCCATCCACACCCTCGACCTTGGCGATGGCTTCGAGCTGATCAAGGGCCGTACGGGTTTCGACCTGCACCAGCACGCAAATTTCGTCGTTCGCCTTGGTCAAATATCCAGGCACGCGGCCGTAGCGACTGGCGCGAGCTGCAACGGAGACGCCGCGAATTCCTTGCGGCGGGTAGCGCGTCGAGGCGACCGCGCGCTTGGCTTCCTCAATGTTCTGTACATAAGGGAACAGCAGTGTCTGCGCACCAATATCGAGCGCGCGCTTGGCGAGCACCGCATCATTCCAGGCCGGCCGAATGATCGGTGTCGCGGTGCCGCGCTGTACTGCTTGCAATTGCATCACCAGATCAGGAATTTCATTTGGCGAATGCTCTGTGTCGAGCAGGATCCAGTCAAAACCGCTGTCGGAAATAATTTCGGCGGCGATATTGCTGCAAAGACTAGACCATAGACCGATCTGAACCTTGCCCTGGAGGAGCGCGTGCTTGAAGGCATTGCGTTGGAATTCGACCATGATGGTCCTCACACAAATTGAATGGCAATACCACCGAGCCGCCCGAAATCGGCATGCAGTGTGTCACCCTTTTGCGCGAATACGACGCGCGTGAACGAACCGGCAAGCACGATGTGTCCGGGTTCGAGCGTATGCCCGTGCTGACCGATCTTGTTTGCAAGCCAGGCGACGCCAAGCGCCGGATGGCCGAGGACACCAGCCGCCAACCCTGTCTCCTCGATTTCGGAATTGCGGTACATGATGCCGCCGACCCAGCGTAAATCGACGTCCATCGGACCAACCGGTCGCCCGCCCATCGCAATGCCGGCCGCGGCGCCGTTGTCAGCAACCGTGTCGACGATCTTGCGTGGATCCTGGATACGCGCATCGACGATTTCAATTGCTGGCACCACATATTCGGTCGCACGCAATACCTCAGTCAGACCGACGCCGGGACCCTGCAGCCGTTTGCCCATAATGAAAGCGAGCTCGACCTCGACCCGCGGCTTGCAGTAGTCAGCGTGCTTGACCTTGGCGCCATCGGCGATGAGTTGATCGTCGAGGATATAACCGTAGTCCGGTTCGTCGATCATTGACGAGCGCTGCATCGCCTTCGAGGTAAGACCAACCTTGTGACCGATCAGTTTGGCGCCGGCTTTGATCTTGCGCTGCGCCACGTCAGTCGAGATCGCGTAGGAATCCTCGACAGTGATATTCGGAAAGGTGATGTGCAGCTGGGTCGCCTGTTTGCGCTCCTTCTGCGCCGCCAACAGAATGTCGGCGGCCTTTTTACGTTCAGCGTCGGACAGCATGGGTCATTCCCCCTAGTCGGACCGATGCTGTAACGGCTCGCGCAGGAAAATCAAAGGGAGGGGCTCGCGGCGCCTCATTGCGTAGTCCCGCGCTGCCGCGCAGCGGACTAGCCCGTTTTTTCGCCCACCCTCCGCTCTTTTCTTTGCTC
>JBARNC010000236.1:0-5614 GCA_049802775.1 Pseudolabrys sp.
TCGAAGAAATCGCCGCGCGTCATAAATGCAGCGTTCGTCACGTCAATATGACGATCTCAATGGCCTTCATCGCTCCGGGTCTGGTCAAAGCTGCGGTCGAGGGTCGGCTCCCCCGCGGCATCGGCATCGCCAATCTGCGCGATGCGCCAGCCGAATGGTCACGACAGTATGAGCGGCTCGGTTTGGCTCAATCCTGATTCCGAGACTCCTAGTCAGACGAGCCAATCGCCAATCTGCGTGATGCGCCGGCCGAATGGTCGCTGCAGGTACGAGCACGAGTCGGCGAAAAATGCCGACGTCGCCAACCGGAACAGGAAGAAGCTCGGTTCAGAACGTCAGCTAACCGGTTTCATTTTCTTCAGTTGGCAAGCCGCGCCGCCCACCCTCCAGGAACGGGATTTTTCGTGACGGAGACCGCCCCCTCAAAAAGGCCGAGTACGTCCACAGGAACAGAGAAACCCAAAAGCAAACACAACAAAGCCCGCTAATAGCGGGTCACTGCGGCAAGTCTCCGCGAAGTGTTAGATAACCAGACTGCGTGGTGGAGCTGAGAGGGATCAAACTGCGTGCCTACCACCCAGTCGTCTCGAAACCGGTCTGCGAAAAACGTTTCCACGGTCTTTCGCTCTTTTCTAGAGACCGTACGTCCTTGACAGCACGTGGGCCTTCCAAGGCCCCAGCTGCGGCCTTGCTTCGTATTCCACTATTCCGATGCGCCCGGTCATCCTGTAATCACAACTATGGAGTTCGCTATCACCACTATATCTCAGAGCCTTATCCCCAAGTCCCCCAATGCCAGACATTTGCCGTTGTGGGCAAACACGATAGCAGCGGCCATTCTGGTGAAAGGCTGGACCGACTTTTAGGCCATTGAACGCGGTCGGCTACTGATCTCGTTCCAGCTTAGTCAGCAGTATGTTTTCGACATCGGCTGGCACTACGAGGCGCCGGATAACGTTCGGCCAAAGATCGACGGGCGGCGAGATAATCAGTTCTTTCGCTAGGGTGACGATATGAAGGTCGTCGTTAAGATGGTCCTTCTGCCCACAATGCTGGGCAAAGCATTGAACCCGTGGATGGCACTCGCGATAATGGCAGATGCGACCAAGATAGCGTCCGGTCGCATCGGCGAGGAAGATGTCAGCACCAAGATTGATCGTTTGAGCGGACCCCACAAGCCGCCGACCGGCGCGCGCCAGTCCGGTCAATTCCGTTGTACTATCGATTGTGACGAGGACATCGACGTCCTTGGGAATTGCCTTGGCTGTTAGCAGGGAACCCAGGAGCGAGATACGTTGCGCACTTGGGCATGCACGTGCGGCCCGCACGAAGGCAAGTACGGCGAGAAGCAGCGGCCCGCGCGGTTCGGCAACTGAGGGCGACGGACCGCGGGGACGATTGCGATGCCTTCGACTCGACGTTGGTCCTCTACCGTGCAAGGGCCCGCCATTCATTCCCGGTGCTCATCGAAATCGGCAGCATACCAAAGAGCATTGAGTTCATCTTCCACGCCCCAACCAACGTGCCTGCCGCGTGACCTTAGTTTGTCGAGCCTTTCAACGTAGGTGCGCCGCTCGCCGGGCGGCAGGTTCAACACGAAGTTCACGGACCGGTCATACATACGGATTAGAGCAACAAAGTAACTCCCGTCTTCCATGCTGCAGGATTCGAGAAAGCTGAACGCCTCCTCGCAAAAGAAGATCGACAACTCTGCCAACCCAGCTGGGCGCCCAATCGCTTTCTGATAATCTGCGATTGCTCTCTTGGCTTTTGCAACCGATACAGGTCGGTTTCTCGTTAGGTCGGGGTTTATCCAGCTCAAGATAATTGCTTTGTAGGGCCCGAGCTGATCGGGACCTAAGCCCAGGCGGGCGTGCAAGAATGCTTGGTTGTCCTTGCTCGCAGCGTACAAGTCCTGCACTAGCCCAAGAAGACCTGCCCGATCGAAGGCGAGAAGTGACGCCTTAACGTCGATCCAGGTTGGCGAAGCACCTTTGTCGTTGGCCACGATCAAACCTTTTGGCGTTGGTTTGGCGAGTGAGCTTACCGACTTGCTTCCTCAAGATACACGGCTTCCCGGGCAGACGCGACGAAACAAGGTCGCTGACAACACACACACACATGCAATACGCCGCTCGATGGGATTCCCGCCTCTGTTACTTGAGGTCATTTTGGTGGACAGTTCCTAAGCTCTCGTCCGCACAGTCAAGCTGGCTCGCCATCCGTCGGTCGCTTCCCTTCGATCAGGGCATCCACTTCGTCCTCGAAAAGCATGCGGCGGGTCAATAACTCCTCGGCCACCGATTTAATGATGCTCGATAGTAATGATTTGCGGCGGCGTCCGTTTAGGGAGCGCAAGAAAATCATCATCGGCGGGGTTGCAGGCTGGCTCGCAGAACAATTCATGAAGAGTGAAATGGGACTCGTGATGAATATAGTGCTCGGTATCATCGGGGCGGCAGTTGCCAGCGCCATTTTAAGCTTCTTGGGAGTCCACCTTGGGGGATGGCTCGGCTACCTGATTGCTGGGTTCATCGGCGCGGTGTTGCTGATTTGGGTCTACCGGGCGGTGGGGGACGCCGGCTAGTTTGAACCGTGCACATATTGCACACGCCACGCATGACTGCGGCGCTACGCATCCGGCATAGAACCGATCTGTCGAGACGCACTCTCGGCTGAAAACTGCCGGGACAAAAGCGCCCGTTGTGTGTACCGAAAACCTAAACCCGAATAGTGGTGACGAAGCCCGCCGAGAATCGCGTGTGCCGATCTCGTCCTTTAGCCCCTGCAGAAACGGCCAGCCGCCGTAGAAATAAATCGCGCTCGAGAGGACAGCTAAAACATACGCGTCCCCCGAAAAGCGCCACGCCGCGCCGAGCCCCAGCGCATGCTAGATCATCGGCGAGAGGATCAGGACGGGCAACGTCAGGAGCAGACTGATCCAAAAGCGCTTCTTGAGTTCCGCGACCATGAGACCGTGATCGTGGCCTATATGACCCGCACGAGCGTCATGTGTCTCATGGCGACCATGAGCGCCATCGGTGTTCATGTCGTGCACCTCCTCGCCGATCGTTTTGTCGTTTCTAACATTAGCCAAGCATTGGGCGGATCTTCTGAGGAGCAAATCTATGAATCGCTTTGATGCCTATCGAGAAAGTTTTCTCAATGCCCGCCTGATGCGGGGGTGAAGGCGGACATAATGCGCTTTGCTGCGCGGGGATGGTGACTAACCTAACCTTTCTTCGGCGACCAACGATAGGCTTTGGCGCACGCGCCACCCATCAGCATCGCTCGCTCACTGTCGCTCAGGCGGTCAGTCTCGCGGAAAGGCTCGACGGCCTGCTCGTAGTTGACGACGGCGTATGCGCGTGTCCAGTCCGTGCCCCACAGGCAGCGGTCGAAACCCCAGGCATCGAACACGCGGGCGAGCGGATCCCAGATGTCCGGGAACGGATACGGTTCCCGGGACAGCGTGCAGGCGCCGCTCACCTTGATCATCGCGTTCTTGCGCTTGGCAAGGTCTAGCACCTTCGGCAGGTCGGCCCACGGCTGCGGCGGGGCCGGTGGCGTGCGGGGCTGCAGGATAGCCAGATGGTCGATGATGAAGCGCGTATCGGGGTGGCGGTCGATCAACGCCGTGCCCGCATCCACGTTGCCCCAGCACAGTATGTTGACCGGAAAGTCGTGCTTTACGGCCGCGCGCAGGATCCGGTCGAGGCCCGGATCATTCGGCTCGCGTTTCGCCTCCCTCGTCATCATGATGCGGATGCCGACCGCGCCCGGTGTCTGCTTCCAGTCGGCGATGATATCGCCCACGGCTGGGTCGTCTGGGTCGACCGGCTTAACGATCGCGAACCGACCGGGATGGGCCCGTTGCACTTCCACCGCATAACTCGCGTCGTAGCGGTACATGGAAAAGGCGGAGATGAAGATCGCGCCGTCGACGCCGACCTTGTCCATCGCCGCCACCATCTCGTCACCCGTAACGTGATCGGGCCAGTTCGGCACACTGTGCCAGGGTCGCGTCGGGGTGTTCGCCTCATAGGCGTGGACCTGAGAATCGATGATCGTCATCGGGGAACCTCCTCCGCTAAGAGAGTTCGGTATCGCAACAGGTCGCGCCAGCCGTGTCCAGGACCCTTGAGGGACTTAAGAAATTTCAACGTGTGAGATGCGTACGCCGTTGTCGCAAGAAGACTTTCTAGGAAATAGATCGGAAAAAGGAACGCGGTTTCAAGTTGAGTGTGACGTTCGTCGAGTTTCTCTAGCACACCATCATGACAGCATCGCTTGGATGGTCGATGCAACGTGCGACTTACCGTTAGCCGTAAGATGGCCGCGTCGGCGCTCTCGAGTTGGCAAAGCCGCTGGCGAAAGCCGATTAGACTTCTGCCCCTCAGTCATGATCATTCCGGCTACCTATCCTGCAAGTTGCCTAGCCCCGTTGCCGAAGCAACTGAGCACGACGGTGGGCTGATCGATCGTGTCGATCGAGTCTGTCGAGCACGATGGTAAATGATGTGATGCGCATGGGCGACGATACAAAGGCCCAGCCATCGGCGGCTCGTCCCCACGCTGATCTGTTACTCGGCCCGGTGGCGAAGCACTGCGCGGCGATCCACGTCAAAATCTGTTATTTGACACTGCAAGATCGCCAATGCGCCGCTCGAAAGCGGAATAGTTCGCGAGTATCCATTCTTAGCCAATCTGCGCGATGCGCCGGCGAATGGTCGCGACAGTATGAGCGACTCGGTTTGACTCATTAGCAAAGCGCCACTCAAACCGCCAGGAACGGGATTTTTCCGAGCGGGTCAGCCGATTGGTGAAACGTCCGCACATGGGGAGGCCGGTGACTAAATCTGAGAAAGAAGGTCCCGCGAACCGGAAGATCGGTGGCTCAACCGGCAGGAACGGGATTTTTCCTCGCGGAGACGAGTCCGCGAAAAATGCCGACGTTGCCAACCGGAACAGGAAGAAGCTCGGTTCAGAACGTCGGCTAACCGGTTTCATTTTCTTCAGTTGGCAAGCCGCGCCGTCCACCCTCCAGGAACGGGATTTTTCGTGACGGAGACCGCCCCCTCAAAAAGGCCGAGTACGTTCACAGGAACAGAGAAACCCAGAAGCAAACACAACAAAGCCCGCTAATAGCGGGCCAATGCGGCAAGTCTCCGTGAAGTGTTAGATGACCAGACTGCGTGGTGGCGGACGCAGTCGCAGTCGAACCCGTCTCCATTCCCAAATTCCCTGCTAACAGGGAAATTAACAGGGAATTTCGTTGAATCCGCCCACTTTGTGCAATTTTGAAAGCTGACACGCGAGCAAATTCAATGGCTTGCAACAAAATTCCCTACGTAAAAGAACAGGGAATTATTTCGACGGAACAGGGAATTCTGGCGCGAGAACAGGGAATTCTACCGACCAAATCCCAAATCATCACCGGATAAGGTTTCCAGTGCACACACCTCCCCGGCCAGGTCGCATTCATCGATCGGCTGGCCGCGGACCATCACAACTGTCATGTTGAGGGATCGACCTGCGGCTTCGATAGTTACCCAGCTGCACCCGACACGGCAGACCGACATGCTCGACAAGCCGACCAAGGACATGGAACAGG
>JBARNC010000237.1:0-2165 GCA_049802775.1 Pseudolabrys sp.
GTGTAATCAGGCCGCCCGCAAAATTTTCTGTGTTGTTCCGACCCCAATCCGTAAATCCCGTGCAATCTTGCGGATCGAGTGACCGTTCTGGCGAACCGACACGACGGTCGGTGCTCGCGTTTTGTCATTTGCCCTTGCAAGTAAGTTCGGCACCAACAAACGAGTTCGGATTACGCATAGTGCTGGTGTCTACCTCGCACATGTCGATAAAGCCGGTCCATCGGTTGAGGCGATACACAGTGGGTGGAGGTGATTGCAGCGTGATCGCCTGCGGCCTAGGCATAACCTCCCAATGATTTGTCATCAAGATCGCTAGTGCGATCATTAACGCGCCGACGATGACGGCAACAGGTGTGCTCATGTTGTCTCCAGATGCAAAAAGTGGATTGTCATTGCTAGTTTTGTCAGCGGGCCTGCCACATGATTATCAATACGGCTATCGCCGTCCGCTGCCGATCCTGATTTCCACCTCCACCAGCGGGCCTGCCATGCGCGATTATCAATATTTTCGAGGGCCAGCTTCGCAATCGAGCCGTGCGCGCAATGTCCAGCCTGCGGCGGCCTTCAAGAACAACAAGACCTATTTTGCTGGATCGGTGGACACGGCACCGAGCCGTAAGAGCAGAAAACGCAACAGTCGCCCGGCTTTGGTTTAAGCCTCTCGCCGTATCCCTTGCAGTCATAGAAGAATTGGCAAGCGTTGGTTGGCATCCGCTCAACCGCTTGGTGCCCACACTTCGGACAGGTGATCGTAGAGGTTTCGATCATGGCACCTGACTATCTGCCTAGTGTCGCATCTGCTCCACGCGAAGAAAAACGCAAACTGCCATCGCTTGTTCCGCCTAGCCACCGACCAGTTGCCTCCAGGGGGCTCGTAGCGGTGGGCCAGCGGAGTGAAGTTGTTGAAACTCCGCAGGTAACCGCCGCTGCCACAGAAACACACTTCGGGTTGCCTGAACCAAATTTGCAACGCCGTAGCACGATACCAATCGCAAGTATTGTGACCCTCGTCACAGCGGGAGCGCGAGTGCAATCCTAATTGTCAAATATGAACTCCAAGGATTGGAGGCAGCCATGTCGATCACCCTTGTGAATCGGATCAGCGGTGCTGCCATCGGGGCGCGCTTCGCCCGCATTGGCAGGCAGGCCAAACGGAAGCGACCAGAGTACACGCAAGAGATTTGCGGCCCCACACTCACCGTCGGCGTAGTGGGATTGTTTCTTTTATTGGCAATCCTGATTCCCGCTTGATGCCGTCGGGTCGGTGAGTTGCCTCAGCGTGGAGCGCCAGCGCTACCATCGCGTCAATCTAGGCGATTCCCTCACTGCATCAACCCGGATACGGTTTTCGGTACACACAGGCGCTTCAATAATCTCGACGTTTCCACCCGAGAAGCGAGCGCGGGCATCGGCGAGTTGATCAGGTGGCGTCAGTAATCTTACGAGTCCAAATTGGGCAATAGTTGAGATCACCCTTTCGAGTTCCTTTTTAACTTTGTTGATCCAACTTTTCCACTCGGCGCCAACTGCCCACGCCATCCAGCAACAGACGTGCGGCTCCCGTTCGGCAGGGATACGAAATGTCATTTGTTTATTTGATCTATAAAATATTTATTGATCGTCAGACCAAGTGCCGTAGCACAGGCGATAATTTCGACAAAATAATTTTGAAAACCAAAACTATCGATTACGTGTGCTGATTAAGTGCTTGCTGTATCCACGTTTCAAGAGACCAACCCGACAAACGATATATGCCTATAATGCGGACATCGAACATTAGATCGTACGCAAGAATCGTCCGAACCCCACGCCATATACAGTACTTGTCGTGAAAAGGAGATGGGTGATAATGCGGCGAAGCTGCGGCTTTCGCGGCGAGATAGCAGAGGAGCCGCCATGACGTTGGCTTGTCGTATTGCGATCGTCGCGTTGAGTATCGGCCTAGCGTCTACGGCCACGGCCGAGACCTGGCCGTCAAAGCCGATCAGGGCCTACATCCCATTTGGTGCCGGCAGCGCCACCGACGTCGTACCGCGCACCGTGTTCGATGCGCTATCGGTCGAACTTGGTCAGCCCATCATTGTAGAGAACCGCGGCGGCGCCGGCGGCACACTTGGAGTCGGCGCGGTCGTTCGGGCCGAGCCTGATGGATACTCCATCCTTGC
>JBARNC010000238.1:0-1997 GCA_049802775.1 Pseudolabrys sp.
TGCCAAGGCACGCACGTCCGCCGTGTGCGGGCAATCTAGCAACGCGGAGATTTCGCCGAACACCGCGCCAGGCTCCGTCACTCTGGCGATCTCGATGCCCTCCTTGACGACTGCGACATTGCCTTTCTTGAGGATCAGCAGCCGGTCCGTCCTCGAACCGTCGGCAAGTACCGTCTCGCCGGCCTGGTAGATTGTAAGCGGAAGGGCGGCGAGGCTCTTCTGGAAGCTGGTAGCGGCATCGATCCACATCGCATATCCCCCTCGGTGGCGCGAGAGCGCGCCAGAAAAAAACAACACATAACTTTGAACATGGTTCCATCATCCCCAATCAGACCCGACCCCCGGTCGCCTTCATTCTTTCGGACCAATGTCACGGCCAGCGAAATCATCAAGTGAATGTCATGGTAGCTTTGGGTTCCGCCTGTAGCGTGATACCAAACGCAAATTTTGTGACCCTGATCACATGCGAAAGGCGAGCGCGGTCCTAATTAATACCCACGATGTATCTCCAACGATTGGAGGGCACCCATCAACAAAAGGATCATTGCCATGACTGAAATGACCATCGATCAATATGGAGAAAACCTCCTCATCTACGAAGTCTCTGACGAAGCGCTGGAGACTGCAGGAGGGAACGAAATAGCAGGGAACTTTACCCTCGGGGCCTGCACTGGCCTGTCTGTTTGCGATGGTTGATCAGGTGGACTGATCAACTCCAAGGAAATGGGGGTACCCATGTGTAACACCTTCATGAACTGGACGAGCCGGGCCGCTATCGCAGCACGTATCGCGGAACAGCGTCGCCCACAAAGCCGGGATGAGCTGACGATACCAGGCGATTACCACATGCCCTTCGGCAAGGCTGAAGCCCAGACAAAAGCCACGAAGTGGCTCTGGCAGGTCTATGTCATCTGATCGAGAAGCCGGACCGCGCCCCAAACAGGGGCGCGGTTGTTTTGCGACGACCGCCGGAAGCAACGCGGTTGGCTCCGGGGTGGCTGAGCTTGGGTCGTCACCATTTAAATGGCTACGGCGTCCCGATCACTGAGAGACGGCCGCAATCTGGGGGAACCCGCGATGGCCATTTTCGGACAACAGCGGACAAATCTGCATTTTAGCCCGGTGCCGTAAAAATCAGAGCTTGGAGCCGAGACGGCGCAATTGCCGCTCGACGACATAGCCGACTCGCGGCCGTAAAACACATGGGTGATGTTGGGTAACGGAACGACTACGAAACGGCCAGCGTAGGCGGACAGCGCGGCCTCGACGCGCTGCTTAACGGCGAAGAATGGCAAGGAATTTTTTTGCTGTCGATGCCATGGGTGTCGCGCACAGCGATGCAGAGTTGACCAACGCTATGGGCTCGGACCTCAGATGAGAAAAGAGCCGCAAGCGACTGCGGCTCTTTTCTGTCGGACTGCAAAGCAGCTGATTACCGCGACCTGGGCGTCGTATCATCCTTGTCCACGCTTTGGCCCGGTACTGACGTGTTATCGCGGTCTATCGCACGAGGCGTCACGGATCGGTATGCGTGACGATGCCGGACATATCCTCTTTCGTATATGGCCGGTGCCTGTGCATACGCGCCCGCCGCGCCCATGTTGGCAACGGGGGGAATAAGGTTGCCGGTTCCGAGATCGGAATCGAATGACTGTGCGAAAGCCGGCAGTGCGATGACGCTTGCGAGGGTCGCGAGACTTAGAGCTTTCTTCATTGCGTTCTCCGTTTTTGTTGGTACCGGAGCCCGCCCTCGCGTTTTCTCTCCCCTGTCCATCGCATTTTTGTGAGTTCGTATTTGGTGACGATAGACACGCCGCGCCAACGTGATGCGGCCGTTGTTTGTTCCGTAGTGTTCGCCTATTTACCAAGACGCGTGGGAACTAAGACATTTTTGTGGGTCAGACAAAAGTCGACATAAAAACAGCCGCGCTTTTATAGTGAGCCCGGCCTTTCCATTAGACTGCACTCGCGTTTGCAAGTTCCCTAGAGCCCTGATG
>JBARNC010000239.1:0-11298 GCA_049802775.1 Pseudolabrys sp.
ATCTTCGGGCGCGCCCGACGGCTTTTTCAAAGGACCATCATGCATGACGACGCCGGTGAGGCCAGTTGACACAATTAGGATTGCCTCTTCGAGCGAGCTCAGCGGCATTGGCGAATTTGTACTGTGATGGGACAATGGGCCAGCCAGGACAGAGCATCCTTGGGCGACGCGACGGGTTCGCCGTTCACCGATGGCCTGCATTAGGGGATAGGATAGCAGCACATCGAGCGCCGGATTGCGACGCGATGCAGTGTTTGCAGTATGGGTCTGCATCGTTTCCATGGCTCATCTCCCGTTTTGGTGGGCTGATCTTAGACATGTACCTCACGCTCTGGCGAGATAATGAATGGAATCATAGCAACTGCGCCGCGATCTAAACGGCCAGTTGCTAGGCTATGTCACGCACGGTGTTTTGCCCGGAATCTGACGCTTGGGATATGTCAGAGTTCCCAGGGCCCTCAACTCTGCTGTTATCGGACCTTCAATCAATGTCGGTTGTATCTCGGTCTTGGGACAGTAGGCTGGTTCTTTCGGGCTATGAGCCAAGCAGGGTTGCTTTCCTAGCGACGGGAAAAAGGCTTGGGCAGATATCGCTGGACGACCTCCTTAAAAATCCGAGTATGACAATCTGGTTCAGCCCAGGCTTCGCTCGACAGCATCGGCTTAACCCTCCATCGCGGCCCGCCAGGCGCTCCAAGGACCGGTGAAGTCCAGGTGGCTCGCCGGCAGCGGCACCCACGCGGCGTAATCGGGGAACGCGCGCAGGCCGTCGAGGAATAGCGGCGTCCCGGCGGGGCGGTCGATAGGCTCGCCCGCGAGCCTGGCCAGGCAGGCGGTGTCAGGAAGGTCGCCGAAGAAGCGCTTCATGTTGCCGACCACCTCGCGCAGCTCGTCCCTGCGGCCGCGACGCAGCGCCTCGTAGGCGGCGAGCGAGGAGCCGATCGGGTCGACCCACTTGGCGTAGAACAAGTCCATCAGCTCGTCAGCCGGAACCTCCTTCTGCACATCACGCCGCCTACGGAAAGCGCGGCTCGCCTGGGCGATGAAGAGCACATCTCGCAGGTGATTGCGCCTGCGCACCTGTTGCGCGACCTCGAGTGGCAGCCGGTCGATGAGATGGCCGATGGGTAGCAGGTACTGGCCGATGCGCGGCTTGCCGTCCTCGTCGAGTGTCAGGGTCACGAGCATGCCGCGGTTCGGGCTGGCGAGGGTCGCCACCGTGTAGGACGGCTGGTCGCCAATCCGGAACGAGAGTAGCGCGGAACCCGGCGCTGCCGGCATATAGGCCTGGCGAATGCCCTGCATTGACGGCGGCTCGATCGCCGGGGTCCAAGTGACGGCGGCACCGCCCGACAAAGCCACATCCAGCCGGGTGCCGACATTCTCGAAGCCGGCCAGAACGTATACGGGCGAAGCGCCCGGTCCCTCGCCGAAAAAGTCGTGCAGCGGAAAGCCCGCGAGCTTGGAATAGTCGCCGGTCGGCCCGAGAATCCGCCCGCCGCCGATCAGCGCCAGCCACAGGTCGAGATCCGGATCGCTGATCCGACCGCCGAGCGTTTCGGAAAAATCCAGGCCGTCCGGGTACACTGGCAGCTGCCTGGCGATCGCCCGATGCGGCGCGCTCTGCTGCCATTCTCCGAGGTTCACATACACGGCTTCACCCGGCGGAACCTCGATCTCCCGGCGCACGATGTTGGGGGTGGCGGCGCTGCTCAGCGTCGCCAGATAGCGTCCGGCCGGCAGGCGCGCTCGCTGCGAGTTGTCGATGCGCGTCTCCTCGCCGGTGAACACGTTGCGCAGGTTGAGAGCGGTGCGGCCGGGCACAACGAAATCGACATCCGCCGATGCCGTAGCCGCGAGATTGGGCGGCGCAGAGGGCGTCTCTTCCTTCTCCTCCACCCCGTGGAACTCCAGCGTCTGGTCCTCCCAGAGTTCGACCGACACAGGACCGCTCGGGCTGATCGGCCCGCTATCCAACCGGACCACCACCGTGTAGTCGTCCGGCTCGAACTCCAGCGTGAGAACGTTCGCGTTGCCATTCAGCGGCTGGTGCTCGTCCACTTTCGAGCGTCCCCGCCGGTACATGATCTCGCCCTTCACCGGCAATGGCGCGTCGATCTTGATGTTGCACTTGGAGAGTGGAATGGGGCGCAAGACCGCGAGAATGGCGTCGCTCTCCCCGTCGGTGCCCGCCGTCTTGCTGGTGATCTGCTGGTCGGGAGCGGCTGCGCTCTTGAGATAGCTGCGCAGCGTGTCGTACCGCACGAACATCGCGTCGCTGACCTTCGCGTCCCAAGTCTTCGCCCGGCCGCGGCCTCGCAGGCCGTCGAGCAGTGCCGCGGGAAACGGTCCGCCAACGGCGGCGGTCGCCCCCTCGACGGTCGACTGCAGCAGGAAGGTCGAGGCGTCGCCCGAGGCCTGGGGATCGATCGGCAACAACCCCGCGATCTGGATCTGCTTGGTGGTGAGCGGGTTGCGGCAGGAATCGACGAAATAGTAGTGGCGCCCGGGGCCGAGATGGCTGCGGAGCCACAGCACCATCTCGTCGAGATTTAGGCAGCACTGCGGCGACAGCGCCGGCTGCTCGAAGTCGGACGTGATCAGGATGTCGGCGCGGCTGCCCGGCTTGTCAAAGAAGGAGAAGCCGTGGCCGCTGAAGAACACGTAAAGCTCCTCGGTGGCGCTTTGCCCCCTCTCCTTGAGGGAGAGCAGCGCCATCCGGATTTCGCTACTGCTCGCGCCGGAATCGCCGGGCTGCACCGGCTCGGAGCAAAAGATCAATTGCGAGTCGGCGCCGTTCCGCTTTTCCTGCTTCCACTTCTTCAGCAGCCAGTCCTTGAACCTGAGGCCGGCCTGCAGCGTCCCCGGCAGCGTCTTGGCCATGCCGCCGCCCACGACCCTCGGGTAGTGCTCGATGGCGATGATCAGCGCGCGGACCGCCACGATCGCCTCACGGCCTGTTGTCAGCGACAAACTTGCGCAGGCTGGCCCCGTCCACCGCCTCGTTTCGGTACATGAAAAAACCCGCACGATGGATGGCGGCTACCCGGCCGCTCCTGAGCGAGAAGATCGGTGAGCCGGAATTGCCGTGGGTGGTCGAGCAGTCGTGGAACAGGAGCGGCGATTCCGTGCCGTCCAGCACCTCGCCGACGGCGGCGCGCTTGACCCCGAACTTGCCCTTGAAAACCCCGGCGAGGAACAGCGGGTTGTTGGCCGGGTCGTCGCCCGGATAGCCGATCGCCGCGACCTTGTCGCCTTCGTTCATTGCCGACCCCGCGATCTTCAGCACCGGCCGGTCCTGGCGGACCACCGCGAGAAGGACCATATCGAGCCGGGGATGGATGGCGAGCGCACCGTCGATCGACACGATGTCGCCCGGCTTGTTGGTGCTGCCGTGCTCCTGCCGGAACACCACCCGCGCGGCGCCGGGCACGAGCACCTCGGAGCCGAAGGTGAGCGCACCAAGCACGTGCCGATTGGTCGCAAGCGCATTCTCAGCCACCAGGAAGCCAGTGCCGACGTGCGTTCCCGACTTGGTCTCGATGCGCCCGATTGAGCCGACAAACGGCTGCACGGTGTTGCGGAACGTGCTCCACAGGTCCTTGAGCTCCTGCGGCTGCAGGTTCTGATCGGGACGGTCGGGCAGATCGTCGAACATGCCGTCGTGGCAGAACACCACCGGGCGCAGCAGGCGCACAACGATCTCCAGTGCAGCGAGCTCGTCGGCGGACGGCACCTCGCCGCGGTGAAGCTTGTCAAGCGCTGACTGGGCGAGCGGCTCGCTGTCAGGAATGTTCTGCGGACCGATGATGGCGCGGATCTTCGCTACCGCCTGGTCCACCCGATGATTGCCCAGCGCCCGGACGGCTCGGTCGCGCACCAGTTCGAGCTTGCGGTCGATCGGCATGAGACTACGAGGCCAACTGCTTCTCGTAAATAACCTGGCCGGTGGGGTCGAGCACCTGCTCCTTGAGCATTGGGCCGTCGAGGGTGAGCACCGCGTAGCCGTGCGGGGTGAACTTGTCCTCCTCGTTCTTGATGAACTCGTTGCGCCCTTCCAACACCACTGCGCTGGGCAGCGGATTGCCCTCGCGGGACTGGTCGGGGCTGTGCCGCCATTCCGCCCGCTCGTAGATCTTCTCGGTCGCGCGCGGCAGGTTCCAGGTGGCGTCGCGGCTCTCGGGCATGCCGCTGTGGCCGATGCAGCGGCCGAACAGTCCGAAATTCTGGTCAGGCTGTTCGAACAGCACGCAGCGATGCTCGTGGCCCCAGTACCAGGCGAATATCCGCTTACTGCGCAGGATCTCGCCGAATCCCAGATGGCCGAAGAGATTTGTGCCCTGGTTGTCGAAATGCGAATAGAGCTGATGGTGCGAGAACAGCACCACCTTGCGATCGCCGGCCTTTGCGAGGACACTCCTGAGCCACGCCACCTGCTCGTCGTCGATCGCATGATCGTGATAGGCGACGTCGAGCCCGATCAGGGTCCAGTGCTGATTCTGGTAGGCGAAGTAGCTCGCTTCCTGCGCGAACTTCGGCAACGTCAGGCCGAAATAGCCATCGCCGCCAGAATACATTTCGTGATTGGAATTGAGTGCACGGTTCACGGCGCCACTACGCGACGGCCAGACATCGAGGAAGCGCTGTTGCACCTCGGTGTCGGTCCCCGAATAGTAAACGTCACCGAGATGCAGCAGCATGACGAAGGGGGCCGGATCGCGGCGCACCGCGTTGGCGATTTCCGGCGCGCCGTAGAGGCCAGTGCCCCAGTCGCCGAGCAGCGCGATGCGGCCGGCGGCCGGAAACGGCTCAGCTACGCCGGTCTTCGGGCGCAGCATCGGATGCGGAACAAGATGTTTGAGCTTCGACCACGCCACTGTAGCCCAGCCGAACCAGTCGTGGGTGTCGAACTTCGCCTCCAGTCCGCCGCTCGGCAGCGGCTCGAACTTGAGGTCGGCAGCGTCGCCGGAAGCGACGAGGCTCTGCAGGCGCGAGGCGGCTGGGTGATGCGGGGTGGTGAGCACTCGCGCGCCCTGCTTGTGCTCGGCCCGGCGCAGTTCATTGAGTACGTCGCCCACCGCCGCCATCACGGCGGCTCGCTCGGCCGGCGAGGCTTGGGTGTCGCGGCTGGCCACTTCGCGGATGTTGCCCAGCGCCTCCTGGCCGGTGAGCACCTTCTCAATCTCGCGGAACGTCACGACGACAGGCGTGGCGGGCTGGTTTACCGGCATGGCATTCCCTTGCTCTCAAGTCACTCAGGTAGTTGTGTTGCAAAAAATATATTCGTTTTACCAACGTAGATCCGCTGAGGACGATTACGCAACCACACCCCGAGCGCGTCTCATTACCTTTTTACGAAGTGGAAAACGCTGGAAGCAAACGTTCAGAACTCTCCGGTCCTCGCCGCGTCCTCGCCGGAAATTGAGACTGACTTCTGCCCCGCTTCGAGTCGACGTGTGATTTCGAAATTCAATTTGGGGTTTGCGAAAAGCTCATTGAGTGTCATGATTCTTTCGTCGATACCCATCCCTCGCATCACTGCATGAAAGCCTGGACGGTTGTTGAAATACCCGGTCGGGATCACTTGTCCGTCTTTGTCCAATTCGGGAACGATACCGCCGCTCGGACCGACCCTGCCGCGAACGATTTGGACAGGCTCTTCCACTTCCAGCTGCATCATCGTCATCGCACGTCCGATGCCGTCCATGTGTGAGACAAACATAGCTAGCTCTGCGATTTGATGATCGAGCAAGCGATTGATAGCGTCGCCGCGCGTCACGCCTCCCGCCATGTCGAGCCAGCGCGTCCCAGCCGCAATTTCGGCCTCGTCCTGATTCTTCAAAGCTTGGCGCAATGCGGGTTCAAGACGGTAAGCCTCGTGAGGTCTCAGGATGACTGCATCCACCCACGCGAACGCCGCGAGTTCGACGGGTGAATATTTCTCTGGGTGCTTATTTGCTTCATGGAGATACAAAAGCTTTTCTGTGCACTCTGTTAGCGCCCGTTCGGTGGCTCGCCGCGCGTCAGCGTCGCTCATTCCCGGCCGTCTGTATCCGCCGCCGCTATAACGCCGGAGGAACTCATCGTAGGCAAATACCGTGTGGTGTTCCAAACCATAGCGGGAGCGGCTGAGCCGGTAGACCTTCTGGACCAGCAGCTCCTTGAGTACGCGGTCGACAAAGCCGGCCACCAGCACGCCATTTCTAGTCTGGTCTTCGTTGAACATGAGAGCCAGCGAGTAAAAGGCCTCCTCCCGACCTGCGTCTGGCAGGTGCTGCAGCGCAGACACTAGGCTGCCAGGTAAGTGCGCGCCGCGTCCCCAGCCCCACGAGGCGAGGCTCTGTCCGCCTTGGGTTATGCCGAAGTCGCGATCAGGGTTTAACTCATAGGACGTCAGTGGGATGCGTGCTCCTTTCAAGGGGGCGGGCCCAACCTTTACGCGGCCAGCAGCAATCGCCTCGGTCGGCGGAATGACGGCGGGCGGTACGATCTCACCGATCCCGTTCGATCCGGCGGCGAGCAGACCGTTAAGCTTCTTAATGAACTCAGGGGGGTACGCCGGCTGAAGGGCGCCGTCCATTGGTCCCTCGTCGGGAATGTTTAAAGCGGAAAACACACCGGTTAGGGCGACGAACTGCATAGCGAGGAAGCAAAGCTCGACGAACTGGCTATTAATCTTCCGCTCGAGAAGATCCTTCGGCATCGTTGTAGGAACGCCATCTGCGGCTTTTCGCGCGAGCGTATCTGCTTCGTTGGCTGATTTGGCATCGACAAGCGCCTGGGCTCCGGCTTCACGCGCGGCGCGAAGCTGAAGGAATGGACGCTCTACGGACGCGTAGACATTCTGGTCATATTCAGCAAAAGCGGCGCGGAACTCCGCAAAATCCTGATCGTTGTAAGACTGCGGATCCGTGGCGAACTTATTTGCGAAAATCAACGCTGCGCGTTCATGGCGATCAAAGACACCCGGCGTCGACGGGGCGTCGAGGTGCAGCATCTTCTGTGCCATTTTGTCAGGGGCAGTGCCATAACGACGTGCGGATAGCATGCCCAGAAAGGCATGATGCGTCATTGTGTACCACGCTCTCCGCCGCTGGGCGGTCGCATTGATTACAAGCTCCTTCGTCACGCGGTCGACGAATCCCGATAACTGAACACCGTTTCGGAACGAGGGCGTGTCGAAGATAAGACTGGTGGAATAATCAAGCTGTTTTTCGAATACTCCAGGTATCTGGACCAAGTACCTCCCGAGGTTGTTAGGAACTGCTTCGGGATTGTCGGCGAGCTGCGCCGCCCAAGTCCACTCGGCACGTGCCTCGTTGCCGCGCAGCCAATTCACATTTGGCAACTTTGAATCAGACCCCGGGCGGTCACTGGCTGGGGCGCAAAGCCGGGCGTCTTGTAGAGGGACCGACGCGGGAGGCCGAGCGTCTTGGCTTAGCAGGTGGACATCTGACGTATTCGAGGAGGCTTGAGTTTCAGCGGCAATGAGAGGCGAAAATTTAAATGGGGCTGCGAGCCCCACCAAGCGAAACAGGCCAATCACTTTCCTTCTTGTGAACAGAGACATCATACTCGACACTCCGTCTGGTCTTCCGGCCGGCCCAGTTGCAAGGCGGCTCAATCGCGAATCCCGAAATTTGCATTCAAATTGCCAAGCGCACAGATGGCATAGCCCTGCGCCTGAGGTGCGTACCGGCGTGTTTCCGCAGGGAAGGGGATAGCAGGTACCGCAACCAACGCCGACGGCGTCACCTCGCGTTGTGGAGATAAATGATCGTCATCCGCATCCACAGTGAGCAATTGTACGGCAATCTCTTTGCGATCTTGTGCGCTGACGGGAGGCAAGAATTTGCTCCTCCGTTAAGCTGTCACGCCGTAGCCGATGCGGACCCTGAGCCTTTGATCCTGAGGGCAAGTGCGTAATAAACTTTACTGTACTCCCATATCGATTTTAATCAATTGAGCGTCGCCAGCCTCGCGGATGATCTGTCTCTACCGAAAATCCCGTCCCCCAATTAATCCGTGCGACAGGAATTGGGGCCATCATCTGAGCCGATCGGGCGGTAGCATCGTGCCGGCGCGACGTGTGCGGCGCCAATCGGGTTGATGGCGGCACGGACGATTCAAATTCATCTCCACGCGCCGGATCTTTAGGTAGGATAGCACCGCGCGACTATCAACAGATTTACTTGTTGCGCGCTGTCCCCACAGATCGGCGCACGAACACCGCGACTGGAAGCCCTTCACGACCTCTGCTGCGCGATTGCACGTATGACCGCCTCCAGGGTGATCCCTTCATTTAGCTGTTTCTCTTTCAACGCGCGATGATGAACGGCGAAGCAACTCAGTTGGCGATCTAAGACCGGCGATCCAGAATTACCCTCTTCAGTGGGACTTCGGTAGCGAACATACTGCTGTGAGTATTCGGCAAGGCTGTTGTCATACAGCGAAACTGCAAGTTCTTGGCCTTTAGGATGGCCGACCACGTACACGCGTTGCATTGAGGTGCCGCTATTTTTCGGCAGAGTAGAGCAGAGCTCAAGCTTGCCCGAGTCTGGCGGCGCAATGATTCGCAAGATCGAGATGTCCATCTCGATGCGTTGCGAGCTATAAACGAGTTCTCCCAGCCTTACTCGCGGGTGGCCGTTGAGCCGGGTAAATTCAATCTCCGCCTGCAATGGACGCAAGGGAGCCTCATCCACAGGATCCAGGCTAATAACGTGGGAATTGGTCAAAAAAAATGGCCCGTTTCCCCAGCCCAAGCAGAGGTCCGCCCCCGACATAAGGAAACCTGTCCCAGCGGGGTCTCCGGTTGCAGCATTGCCGATGCGGCCAATGGCCGTGCAGCATCGATAAAGAGTGTCGATCCATTGCAGCTTGACCGTCGCTTCGGTCCCGTAAACTGCCTCAAAACCCTCTCCAACCGGAACCTTGCCGAGTTGCATTGGATGAACCGAGCCGCCCTCTCGCTGAAGCACGGCGTACTCCAAGACCGGTAAGAGCTTATTTCCGATGTCGGTCCCTTCCAAACACCAGACTTCCTTCAGTTGACGCAGCGTACTGGCAAGTTCGAACGCGTCGGCATCCGGATGCTGAATATATTTTTTCGCTGAGATCAGAATGGCGCGCTCGTCCTGCTGCGCGATCGCAGCTTCCATACTCGTCGCATAGTCCCAAATTCCGGTCGCTCCCCGTTCCTCAATGTCATCATGGATTTGCTGCGCGATTTCAGCCGCATCCAGAGCATTATCTATAGAAATGCCATCGCGTTTCGCCCGTGAGAGCAGCGAAACAAGATTGATGCCATGCCACCGATAGTCGCCCTGACGATGCTCCCAATCAAAACGGTAAGCGCTAATCGCTGCTCTTAAACTTTCTGCATCGCCGTCCTCAACAAACAGCTGCTTATAGGCGCGGCCTATCAAGCCTCGGATTTCCGGACCTTCCACTGGTTCATCGGAGTACTTTTGAGACATCAAATTCAAGGCGGCCAACGCCTGCAGAACGCGTCCCTGGTCGAGCAACGACTGGCACCATTGTCGCCGAATGACAGGGTCCTCTTTCCCAGCCATGCTGAACAGGCTGGCTGAGTGCTCTAGGTCGGCGAACAGGCGCTTGCGCCTGATCAAACGCAGCGCCTTTTTGATTTGCGGCAAGTCAAAAGTAGCCGGGTCAATCTTATCGGTTAGCGCTCGGACTTCACTGAAACGATACTGTTGTAAAGCCGATTCGAGTTCGGTGAGATATTGTTTCGGCTCCATCACGCCTCTCTACCGAGCTAAAGTTGGTTAGCAGTTAGCTCAACTTGCGCCCTTTGGTTGCGCTTACCCTGGCTACGAGGGGCTGGCGAAATCGTCACACGACGATATCGCTGCCATTCCTGACGATTTTCGCGCGCCGAACCATCCCCTCGATGCCAGGCAACTCCAGTGTTCCCGGCACCGCGCCAGCGGCGAAGTGATCGAATTTCTTGATGTCGCCAAAATCCAGACCGGTACGCTCTTCCAGATCAGCGACCCTAATCTGGGTAGCCGCTACGTCGAAAGCTTCCTCGAAGCCTGGCAGGTTCTGGATGTCCTCTTGTCCGAGCACGAACCCGGTGGCTGAAGGTGTGCCGTCGCGTCTAATCAGGACGCATATTTTCCAAAACTGCAACGGGCACCGGACCGAGTAGTTCATTCGATCATTTTTGTATACCGGATCGTTCGCTGCGAATAGCGGGCCGGTGATGACGACCAGGCGTCTGCGTTCCTTCCTCGCGTGTTGCTCCAAAAGAAACTGTTCGAGTCCCTGCCAACGGTCCTTGCCTTGATTGAAGGGAGAAGCCTGCAAGGAACAGTTGGTAAAGTGGAATGTGTCGTTGTTTGCCAGGGTAACGCTGGCGACATCGCTGCCCCAAGCGGTGTCTTGGCGCCGGGTCAAATGGCCGCGATCAATTCCTGGCTCGAAGGCCTCCTGCCCGATCTGCTCCGATCTCAGGATACGAGGATCCGTGTACCAACGGTCCCCCCGCCGTTTACCAATATCGGGACGATGGTCACCATCGACATTGGCCGCAGAGAACCAAGCCGTACGGCGCCGTTTGTTCATATAGACGCTGTAATGATAGTAAGCAAGTTCGAACGGATCACCGTTCTTCTGCGCATCCGATCTCACTCGTGCAGTGTCTTGCTCCATCGCCTTGCTGACGCGAGGCAGTGGCACCTCAATGGTCTCGAGGAAGCTTGGATCGTATCCCGGCCGATTGCTATAGTCAGGATCGATAATGATGGCTTCTTCCGCCTGCGGAGCCACTGCGGCGCTGGCCGAGTCGTCGGCCCCCTCCACGGAACGCCACGCCGGCGCCCAGTCGTTAGTCGGTGGAAGTGTTCCTTCGAAATTCAGTCGCGATGCGACGCGGCTGTCCCGCGCCAGTTCGTGCATCGGCACCGCGTAGTTGGCCTTAAGATACTCGCCGGCAAAGTGCAGCGCGACAACCTCTCCCGTGTCGACTTCGATGACTGCAGATCCGGAGTTTCCCCCCAGCGTCGAAGCATCGTGGGTCAGGGCGTTGACAGTATTTTCGAAGCTTTGAATTCTGGCGCGCGCCCTGATAACACCTGGCTGCAGCCGTTTCACGTTGTATGTTCTGTTGAATATGCGGTCCTGAAGCGCAATATCGTTTCGCTCGTCCCTGGCCGGATAGCCGATCACAACGACATTGTGGTCGAGCAGTTCTTCCGGTGATTTCACCGACAATCTAAGCATACGATCTGTCGGTAGATCGTCGACTCTGAGGAGAGCCATGTCCCAATA
>JBARNC010000240.1:0-2193 GCA_049802775.1 Pseudolabrys sp.
GCACTGACGTAGCACCGTTCCAGCGCCTGCCGCTGTGACAGTGTGCATGAAACCAAATAGCGCAGCTAATGAACTTTATCTAACACCGACAGGCGGGACCATTTTTTCCCCGATCAAAGCTGATGCCGCTTGACGCAGATCAAATCTCTTGGACCTAATCGTGCTAGTGAGCAACGATTGGCGGAATGCCAATGGGATCGAGTCACAGCGCAACAGAGGGTGTGGCCATGGCACATACGCAAGTTTCGAGAATTTTCAAACCAGCCGCGATCGCGATTTCCACGTTTGTCGCCGCAGTGGCGATGTTCGGCGCAGCGCTCACTTTCGCCCCCCAGCAGGCCGCGGCAACGCCCGCCTTTGCGCAGAAGACCGGCAAGGCATGCGGCTCGTGCCACGTGAGCAAATCGGGCGGCGGTGCGCTTACCTCAGCCGGCAAGGCCTTCCAGAAGAAAAACAAATAGTGCTACGACGGGCGTGACTATCACCGGCAAAAACGGCATTACATCGACAACGGCCAGGCGGCATTCACCGTATCGCCGGGGCTGATGGTCGCGTCGCCGCTGGTGAACAGCCTGCCGGCCGTTTATCGCAAATGTTTCACCACTGAATCTCGGTGGTTTTGCTGCAGTGCATGAGTCCGCTTTTGGCAGATTTTGTTGCAGAAGTGATTTGAAGGGATTGGCGAACAGTGATTCCGTCCTTTGACGACATTTTGCGTCGGAGACGGGCGATGATGGGACGTCAGAACAACGACCAGGGTCCTCTATTCTACGAGTTTCGTCTCGATGAGGCAGTTCCAGACGATCATCTGGTGCGTACGATCGACGCTGTTCTGGATTTATCGTGGGTTTACGCCGAACTTGCGCCACACTACCCGACGCTTGGGCGACCTTCGATCGACCCGGTGCTAATGATCCGGATGCTGATCATCGGTTATGTGTTTGGCTTGCGATCCGAGCGGTTGCTGTGTCGCGAGGTGCAGGTGAACCTGGCCTATCGCTGGTTTTGCAAACTCGGCATCGAGCACAAGATCCTCGATCATTCGGCATTCTCGCGGGCGCGCAATGAGCGGTTCCGTGACAACGACATATTCCTTCATGTCTTCGAGCGGGTCGTTGATACCTGCATTGCGGCAGGGCTGGTTGGCGGTGAAGGGTTTGCCGTGGATGCGAGTTTGATTGTGGCGGACGCCAATAAGCAGCGATCGGTGCCGGGCAAGGGTTGGGACAAGAACCGTACTCCAGAGAAGGCGAGCCGTGCTGTGAAGGAGTATCTCGCCACACTCGATGATGCGGCCTTCGGTGCAGCCAGCGATGTCACGCCGAAGTTCGTCTCGCCGTCTGATCCGGCAGCCCAATGGACCGGCGCGATGCGGGGGCCAGCATTCTTCGCCTACTCCGACAACTATCTGATCGACGTGAAGTGCGGCGTCATCCTGGGCGCCAAGTCTTCACGGGCCATCCGGCAGGCGGAGGTCGGCGCCTCCCAGACGATGATCGAGCAAACAGAGCAACGCTTTGGCCTGAAGCCCAAGTGGCTCGCCGGTGATACCGCCTATGGCTCTGGAAAGAACCTCAATTGGCTCGTCAACGACAAAGATATCGCGCCGCACATCCCAGTCGCCGACAAATCGAAGCGCGAGGATGGCACCTTCAGCCGGGCAGACTTTACCTTCGACAAGGAGCACAACGTTTATATCTGCCCGGCGAACAAGACCCTCACAACGACTGGTACGGTGGTGAACGATGGCGAGACGCTGCATTATCACGCCAGCACGTCTGACTGTCGGGGCTGCGTATTCAAGGCGCAATGTTGTCCAAAGGCGTCCTTCCGCAGGATCCCGCGCAGCATCTACGAAGAGGCACGCGACGTTGCCCGCGCGCTGGCCAAGACCAAAGCGTTCGAACAATCATGTCGTGAAAGAAAACGCATTGAGATGCTGTTCGCCCACCTTAAGCGCATCCTGAGGCTGGGTCGCCTTCGACTACGTGGCCCGCACGGTTCCCAGTTCGAGTTCACGCTGGCAGCTATCGCCCAGAACCTTCGTCGGCTCGCCAAACTGATTGCACGACCGCCACCAGCAATCGATGCATGTCTCGCGTAACCAATGCGTGATGCCAGTACAGTTGGTAAGTGATCCCCACTCCCTAAAGGAGCGCAATAAGAAGACGTTTCAAGAAAACCGAGGCCGGC